>JAZNAB010000076.1:0-12664 GCA_045586285.1 Candidatus Flemingiibacterium sp.
ATAATAAAAGCATAAAAGTATCAATGTTTATGCTGGTTTTCAATGATTTTAGTCGATTTTTATTTAAAAATAATGTTATTTCTAAAATGAACAAATACTTTTTATTATTTTTAAAAGCAGAAAGAAAATGGATTTACCGAAAATAAAACCCGGCAAATACCGTCACTTTAAGGGCGGAGAATATGAGGTGCTTTTTGTAGCAAAACATTCTGAAACTACCGAGGATATGGTCGTTTATCGTGCACTTTATGGGGAAGGGGATATTTGGGTTAGGCCTCTTTCAATGTGGAATGACATTGTTGCCCGTGACGGAAAATCGTACCGTCGATTTACACCTATAGATTAATTTATCTGAATTGTTTGGATTATATTAATTGCTACGAAAGGATTCAAAATTAATATAGTTAAGTCACATACAGAATAAAAAAATAATACTTGTGAAAAAGTATTGCTGTAGGTGCTTTTACAGGGTTAAAGGTGTTAGCTTCCCCCCTTGACAAAAGAGTCGATTTGTAATATAATAAAATAATAGACATATAGTGCTTTTGCTATTCATGTTGTATGTAAATAATATATTTGAGAAAATAAATATAAAGGAATGGATATTGCGATGTTTTGGCAGGAAGAACTAGAAACAATGGATAGGGCTGACCTTGAACGGCTGCAGCTTGAAAGACTTAAAAAATTGGTCGATTATTGTTATAATCGTGTGCCATTTTATAAAAAAAGACTTGATGAGGTTGGATTGACAGCTGATAAAATTACAGCTCTCAGCGATATTGAACATATCCCTTTTACAACGAAAGATGATATCCGTGATACATACCCCTTTGGACTTTTTGCTGTTGATAGAAGCGAAATTGTTCGGCTTCACGCTTCAAGCGGAACTACAGGTAATCCAACGGTTGTAGGTTATACTAAAAATGACCTTAAAATGTGGTCTGATTGTGTATCCAGAATTGCTGTTGCAGCAGGTGCATCAAAAAATGACATTGTTCAGATTGCCTTCGGTTACGGTATGTTTACAGGAGCTTTCGGACTCCATTACGGCCTTGAAAACATTGGCGCAACAGTTGTTCCGACCTCTACCGGAAACACAGAAAAACAGTTGAAATTTATGAGAGATTTTGGAACAACAGCTCTTGTTTCAACTCCGTCATATGCGCTCTACATAGCAGAAATCGCAAGAGATAACGGTATTGATTGCCGTGACTTGAATGTGCGCCTTGGACTTTTCGGTTCAGAAGGCTGTTCTAATGAAATGAGAGCAAAAATTGAAGAGGCTTGGAACTTGTTTGCTACCGATAATTATGGTATGAGTGAGCTTTGTGGCCCCGGAGTTTCGGGTGAGTGCCGATTCAGATGCGGTATGCACTTTGCGGAGGATAACTTCCTGCCGGAAATTATTGACAGTGTAAGTGGTAAAGTTAAGCCAAGAGGCGACGAAGGTGAGCTTGTTGTTACAACTCTTACTAAAGAGGGTATTCCGCTTTTGCGTTACCGCACTAAAGATATCACCAGAATTTACTACGACAAATGTGAGTGCGGAAGAACTCACGCAAGAATGGAAAAGCCTCTCGGACGATCTGATGATATGCTTAAGATTAAAGGCGTTAACGTCTTCCCGACACAGATTGAAAGCGTACTTGTCAGTATTCCCGAAGTTGGTCCGCAGTATCAGATTGTACTTGATCAGAAAAATTATATGGATACCTTTGAAATAAATATTGAGGTTTCAGATGCAAATTTACTGACAAGCTTTAATGCTCTTGAAAATCTTCAGAATAAGGTTCGTCATAAGCTTCAAACTGTTCTTGGGCTTGATGCTAAAATTAATCTCGTTGAGCCTCGCAGTCTTGAAAGATTTGTTGGTAAGGCTAAGAGAGTTATAGATAACCGTAAAAAATAATAAGTTGAAAGGATGCTCCTCTCGGAGCTTAGATAGATTATGAAAAAGATTATGTTAGGAAACGAAGCAGTCGCAAGAGGTCTTTATGAGGCCGGTGTGCGATTTGTTTCAAGCTATCCCGGAACCCCCAGCACTGAAATTACTGAGGCTGTGGCTAAATATGATGAAATTTATGCAGAGTGGGCGCCTAACGAAAAGGTTGCGCTTGAAGCTTCTCTCGGAGCTTCTATAGGCGGAGGACGTTCATTCTCAGCTATGAAGCACGTAGGACTTAACGTTGCGGCTGACCCGCTGTTTATTACCTCTTATACGGGAGTTAACGGTGGATTTGTAATTGGTGTGGCAGATGACCCGGGTATGCATTCATCTCAAAATGAGCAGGATAGCCGTCACTATGCAATAGGTGCAAAGCTTCCGATGCTTGAGCCTTCCGATTCTGATGAATGTCTTAATTTTACAAAACTTGCTTATGATTTTTCAGAAAAATTTGACACACCTTTTATTTTAAGACTTAACACTAGAGTATCTCATTCTCAGTCAGTTGTTGAGCTTTCTGAGCGTGTAGAAGTCCCTGTAAAACCATATAATAAAGATGTATCAAAGCACGTTATGATGCCTGCTATGGCAAGAGGCAGACATATTGTAGTTGAGGAGCGCCTGAAGGCTCTTACTGAATTTGCCGAAAATTGTCCTTTTAATAAGGTTATTGAAAACAAGGGGGCTAAAATCGGTATCATTACCTCAGGTCCAAGCTTTGCATATAGCCTAGAGGTGTTCAAGGATAGCGCTTCATACTTAAAGCTCGGACTTGTAAATCCTCTTCCTGTAAATTTAATAAAAGACTTTGCCGCAAAGTATGAGCGTGTGATTGTAATAGAGGAGCTTGATCCTGTAATCGAAAACCACGTTAAAGCTCTTGGAATTAAGTGTGATGGCAAGAATGTACTTTCTATTTGTGGAGAGTTTTCTCAAGAAGTACTTGCCAATAAGCTTCTTGGTACGACAAAAGAACATTACGAACTCTCAGAAAATATTCCGGTTCGTCCTCCTGTTCTGTGTCCGGGCTGTCCTCACAGAGGAATTTTCTACCTCTTTAATAAGCTTGGACTTTATGTAAGCGGCGATATTGGCTGTTATACCCTCGGTGCAGCCAAGCCTCTTTCGGCAATGGATACAACACTTTGTATGGGTGCTTCAATCTCTGCTTTACACGGTTTTGCAAAGGTAAGAGGAGAAGAGGATAAGTCAATTGCCGTTATCGGTGATTCCACATTTATGCACAGCGGTATTACAGGACTTATTGATATTACATATAATAAAGGCATTTCCACTGTTGTAATCGTTGATAACAGTATTACGGGTATGACAGGCCATCAGCAAAACCCCTGCACAGGATATACCTTGAAGGGTGAAGCGGTTACGGGAATAGTGCTTGAAAATATAGCAGCAGCCGCAGGAATTGCAAAGGAACATATTCGTATAGTTGATCCTGCTGATCTTGCTGCTACAGAGGCAGTACTTAAAGAAGAACTTGCGGCTAAATGCCCTTCGGTTATTATTTGCCGCCGTCCTTGCGCTCTTCTCAAATATGTTAAGAGAGAACCTGCACTTAAAGTAAATCACGACAAATGTATTGGTTGTAAGGCTTGTATGAAAATCGGTTGTCCTTGCATTTCTGTTAAAGATAAAAAGGCAAGTATTGATCCAACACTTTGTACAGGTTGCGGACTTTGTACACAGCTTTGTAAGCTTAACGCTATTTCTTAAGTAAAAGAAATAAAAAATTTTTGTCGGAATATACAAATCTGGCTGTTGTTGCAAATTAATCTGCTGCTATAGGCAGATTGCAAAACATTTTGGGAATTGATCTTCTAAATCATAAAAGCTTGGTTATAAATCTGAATAATGAGTGTTTTTCAGATTTAGCATTAGAAAGGAATGGTCGTAAATATGTCTACAAAAAATATAATGATAGTCGGCGTCGGCGGTCAGGGTTCACTTCTTGCAAGTCGCATACTCGGAAATGCTGTGCTTCTTAAAAATTATGACGTAAAGGTATCTGAGGTTCACGGAATGAGCCAGAGAGGCGGTTCGGTAGTAACTTATGTAAAATACGGTGACAAGGTTGCTTCTCCTGTAATTTGTAAGGGTGAAGCAGATATAATTATGTCATTTGAGCTTCTTGAAGCAGCAAGATGGCTTCCCTACCTAAAAAAAGATGGTATAATTATCACAAATACTCAAGAGATAAATCCAATGCCTGTTGTAACCGGTGAAGCTGAATATCCGGAAAATCTTGTCGAGAAGATGAGTGCAACTGGGGCAAAGGTTATTGCCGCTGATGCACTTAGCATTGCCCGAGAAGCAGGAAGCGAAAAGGCTGTAAATGTCGCATTAATCGGTCTTATGGCACACGCTTTAGGTTTCGATACAGAAACACTTCACGAGGCAATAAAAATGTCTGTGCCTGAAAAGTTTATTGAGCTTAATCTTAAAGCTTTTGACCTTGGTGCAGCTTATAAGGGATAATTATCAGGAGGATCGTTATGGTTATTGAGCAAATTTCGATTTTTGTTGAGAATAAAGCGGGAAGACTTGCCGAGATTACTGATATTATTGCAAAAAACAATATCAATATTAAAGCTCTCTCGGTCGCAGATACCACTAATTTCGGTATTCTTCGTATTATAGTAGATGAACCGAAGGAGGTTGAAAGAGTTCTCAAGAACGAAGGCCTTACTGTTTCTATTACAAGTGTTATTACAGCCTGTATTCAAAACCGTCCCGGCGGACTTTCTGAGGTTCTTGGTTTGTTGGCGCTTAATAATATTGCCGTGGAATATATGTATGCATTTATTGCCAAGAGCGATAGTGAAGCTTATGTCGTAATGCGTATAGAGGACGAGGAAGCGGCTGTTAAGCTTCTTAAGGATAACGGTTATTACGGAATGGAATGAATTTTTATTTGTAATATAAAAGTGATTGGGCGGTTTTTGTATAATACAAAAACCGCCTAATATTTACTAACTATTACAAAAATATGCAATTAATTTTAAGAAAATAAATTTATTTACAATCCCTTACCCAAAACTTTATAACTAATTTACTATTGTGCATAATTAGTCTTTTATTTATTCATAATTGTTTGATATAATCTATATATCGAATAAATATGATTTTTAAAAGTTTTGGAGGTTCTATGCTTGGTAATTCAAGTGATATCTCAAGTAAAACTGAAGAAAATAATGTAAAAGAAGCTTGTTTTGGCGGTTTTGAAAGTCGTTTTTCATACGAAAGCTGCAGAAAAAACAAAAGTACACGATATATAAGCTTTATTATAAAAGCTTTGGCTATGCTTTCTACCGGAGCATTTTTTGCCCTTTTCGGTTTAGCTTCCGGTGCAACAATTATGATGATCTTAACAACAAACAAAGGTCTTTATTATCCTCTTGAAGAGGATAAGATTTCAAGTGTTGAGGATTTTTATAGTGAACTGCCGATGTCAAGTGTTCAGAAAAACGAGATTGTTTCTATTGTAAACGGTACTTTACAGGCCGAGAGTATTTCTGATGAGGTTTCCACACGTTTCCGTGTTCCAATTGGAATTATGCTTCACGAGCTTGACGAGAAATCTGCTCCTTACTTTGCCGGTATACGTGCGGGTGACATAATTGTGGCAATTGACGGTGTTGCACTATCAAGCATTGATATGCTGGATAATACAATTGCGTGTTTTAATTCCGGAGATAAACCTGTTTTTACTGTATTCAGAGATAACGCTTATATGGACTTTATTGTTAATGTTGAATAATCAGCTAATTAGGTCAGTCCTTGTGGCTGACCTATATTTGTAAAATTGTTTTTTTGGTATGGATTTATATATTTTCACTTGATATACAATTATTTCATACGCTATTCACAATCTTATACTATAATAAGTATGCAGTCAAATGAACGCCTGTTGAGGTCGCATCACGGCAAGGCTGCAGCTTCAAAAATATATATGCTGCAAAAATGCAGCGGAATGGAGTTTAATATGAATAACGGGTTTTCACAAAATGGGTCTACTTTTTATACAAACCCACCCAAACAGCTTAATTTTAAAAAGCTGAAGAAGGCATTGATTGCTATTTTGGTTATACTGCTGCTTGTTTTAATTGCCTCTACTTGTTGGTATACAGTTGATGAAAAGCAGCAAGCTGTCGTAATTACATTTGGCAAAGTTACCGATGTTACCGGAGCAGGCATGCACTTTAAGCTGCCTCTTGGAATACAGACAGTTAAAAAAGTTGATGTAAATGTTTTTCAAAAAATTGAAATCGGTTATCGCAGTTCAACCAGAGGAAATTCGGATTACGAAGTAATCGAAAAAGAATCAAAGATGATTACTGGTGACTATAATATTGTAAATGTTGACTTCTTTATTGAGTATAAGATTTCAGATCCGATTAAATATATTTATAATTCTCAGTATCCGGAAGTTATTTTAAAGAATATTATCCAAAGCCAAATTCGTGCTGTTGTGGGCTCAGCAACGGTAGATCAGGTCTTGACAGACGGTAAAACCGATATACAAATCCGTGTCAAAGAGCTTGTAACCGAAATCCTTGAGGATTACGATATTGGACTAATACTTTCCGACGTAAAAATTCAGGACTCAGAGCCGCCTACATTATCGGTAATAGAGGCGTTTAAAGCAGTTGAAACTGCAAAGCAAGGTGCTGAAACAGCAATAAACCAAGCTAAAGCTTACAGTAATTCTAAGCTTCCTCAAGCCAAAGCTGAGGCTGACCAGCTTGTACAAAATGCGGAGTTCTTAAAACAAAACCGTATAAACGAAGCTATTAAGCAGGTTGCGAAGTTTGAAGCTATGTATGGAGAATATGCAAAAGATCCCGAAATTACAAAAATCCGAATGTACTATGAAATGATAGAAGCAACACTTCCGGGGGTTAAGCTTTATATCGATGCTTCCGACGGCTCGACTGAAAAGCTGCTTCCTCTTGAAAACTTTGTTTCATCTAAATAATTTTGTAGTATAATACTTAAGAAAGGATTTAAAGTAAAATGAAAAAAGGTTTAATTATCACTATAGCTGTTTTAGCAGTCGTGATTTTTGTGGGAATTAACTCACTTTATACCGTTGCTGAAAATGAATACATATGTTTAATGCGTTTTTCTGAAATTGTTAATATTACAAATGAACCAGGGCTTCATTTAAAAGTTCCTTTTATTGATAATACAATATCTTTCCCCGATACAACATTGATTTACGATATTCCACCATCTGAAGTTTTAACATCTGATAAAAAGAATATGACCGTTGATAGTTATATTGTTTGGAAGATTGAAGAACCTCGTACATTCTATCGTTCACTTGGAACTACTTCCGAGGCTGAGGCCAGACTTAATGCAGTTACATATAACTCATTAAAAAATCTTATGGGTACTTTAATGCAGGACGATATTATCAATACCGAAGATGCTTCGGGCAGAAATGATATATACTCCGGTCTTACAGATGAAGTTGCTGAGCTTTGCAAAGCATACGGCATCAATGTAATTGACGTCAGAATCAAGCGTTTCGACCTTGCAGAAAGCAACGAAAATGCAGTATATGCAAGAATGATTTCTGATAGAAATCAGATGGCAGAAAAATATACTGCTGACGGAAACTATGAGGCTTCTATTATCAGAAACGAAGTTGACAAGCAGGTTAACATTATTGTATCCAACGCTCAGGCTAAGGCAGCGGCTCTTGAAGCTGAGGGCGAACAAGAATATATGAAGTTGCTTGCTGAAGCATATAATACCGAGGATAAGAAGTCATTTTATGAGTTTATGCGTGCTCTTGAGGCACTTAAAGCTTCTTTGACCGGTGAGGATAAAACTATTATAATTGGTAAAGATTCGGCTCTCGGAAAGCTTCTTATGAATCCGTAATATGACATTGCAGGAAAAGGCGTACCTTTGTGGTACGCCTTTTTAAGTTTTCCAAAAATTAATTTGGCTGTGGAAAAAATTTAGGGGTTACAATTTTATATATAATAGCTTATAATATTAGTGAGTACCTAATTAAAATGGGGATAAGATTAAACATGACTTTTATATCTTTATGACTGACCGAGGCTTTAATTATAATATATTCCCTGATAGTACAGAAAGGAAGACTTGCAAAGCAAGTCGTGGTCATTTTAATGGAACACATTATTATAAGTCAAGGTAAGCTTAAACTGATGCTAACGAAAGATGACCTTGACAAATACGAGCTTGGCGGGGAGATCTCAGGAGAAAATACCCCCTCAGGTTCATCTATAAGGAATCTGCTTGAAGATGCAGGTCGTGCTACAGGATTTGATATATCAAGTGAAAAAGCATTTGTACAGATTTATCCGTCAAGAGATGGAGGGGCTGAAGTATACATAACCTGTCTTACTAAAAAAGGAGCAGCTTTTAACGAGGGGAAAAAAATTGAGCGAGAGTATGTTTTTGTTTTTGATGATTTCAACTTGATTCTTGAGGCTTGTTCAAAAATCAGCGATGACAATATTACCGGAAACAGCAGTGCCTGGCATCTTGACGGAAAGTATTATTTATATATCTGCGAGTCGGATTCTTCTTTAAATGGAATTATAGGTTTGATGTCAAGGTATGCAAAGCTTGTTGATAGCCCGTTTATGCCGTCGTATCTAAAAGAGCATTGTAAGTGCTTTATAGAAAGCAAGGCAATCAATCATCTTTTGCATATTGCATAGAAAAATTAATTTTTTTCAAAAAAATTTCTAAAAACCCTATCTTTTAAAAGCTTTTTGTGTTATACTATATATAAGTGTATCTACAAAAAGCTTTTGAAAGGAGCACACATTTTATGAATATGGAAATGCTTAAGGCAGAGTGCGCTAAATGCGAAAAATGCTCACTGTCAAAAAGCCGTACAAATTTAGTTTTTGGAGCAGGGAATACATCTGCAAAATTGATGTTTATCGGTGAAGCTCCCGGCGAAAAGGAAGATCTTTCCGGAGTACCTTTTGTGGGCGCTGCCGGAAAACTTTTTGACAGATTTTTAGAAGCTGTTGATATTAAAAGAGATGATCTTTACATAGCAAATATCCTGAAGTGCCGTCCGCCTAAAAACCGTGATCCACTTCCTGAAGAAAAGGAAATGTGCATAAATTGGCTTCTTTCTCAAATTGAATTGATAAACCCCAAGCTTATTGTTTGTCTTGGAAGAATATCGGCTATGCGTTTAATCAAGCCGGATTTTAAAATTACGTCTGAGCACGGGATTTGGTTTGACTATAATGGCAGAAAAATTTCTGCTGTATATCATCCGTCTGCTCTGCTGCGTGATCCTCGTAAAAAGGAAGATATGATGAGAGATATGATTGCAATTAAAGCTATTTATGATAAGCTTAACTGAAAATAGCCGATAAGATAAGAGCGTTAGAAAGGAGAGCTTGTCCTATAGGGCAGGGGTAACTATGAGAATTCTTCTTATGATGACAGGAGGTACTATAAGTACCACAAGAGATTCAGAGGGGCATCTTTTTGCAAATGGTGAGAAAACCGTTTCCGAGCTTGTCTTTAATTTAAAGGCAGGTGGAAAATTTGATGATGTTTTATTTGACATTGTTTTTCCTTTGAACATTCTTAGTGAAAATATGACTTTTGCAAATCTTGATTTGCTGCTTGACGAATTCAGAAAAGTTGATAAAAATAAGTATGATGGAATTATTGTAGCTCACGGAACGGATACGTTAGCTTATACTTCGTCACTTTTGTCCCTTGTTCTTGCAGGTTTCTGGGACAAGCCTGTTATGCTTGTTTCAAGTGATTATACCTTGTCTGACAGCCGTGCTAATGGAAATGATAATTTCAGAGCAGCGGTTGAACTGATACAGGCAGGATTCGGCGGGGGCGTTTATGTGCCTTACCGTAATTCTGACGGAGTAATTTATCTTCATAACGGTGCACATCTTCGCCAATGTGATAACTTTACCTCGGATTTTTATTCTTCGGATATGTGTAAATACACAGATGCAAAAGCTTATATGTCAAAAGTAGAATTTCCGATTATTGATTCACTTGATAGATTTTCAGAAAGTGTAATGCTTGTTATGCCTTATGTCAGTCTTGATTATGACAGTATAAATTTACTTCCGAAATATAAGGCAGTGCTTCACGGAAGTTACCATTCAGCAACCGCTTGTGCACAAAGACGTGATAGCTCATCACTGTATACGTCACGGTCGATTTTACATCTTGTGAATCGCTGTAAAAGCAGTGCAAGACAAATTTTTATAGCACCTCTGCCCGAAGAAATGAAACAAACCTCGGGTACATATTCTTCAACTGCTGATATTTTAAAAAGCGGAATTATCCCTATATTCTCACTTACTATGGAGTGTGCATATATGAAGCTAAATCTTGCCTATAGCCTAGGATACGAGGGCGATGAGGTTGAAATGTTTATGAACAGTGAACTTGCCGCTGAAAATCTGTAATATTACGGATCTTAAATAAAAATCTTTGTGAAAGGAATGAGCATAATCGGTGGAAAAGCAAAAATTTAAAGTAATTGCATCAGATGAAAATTACGGCAGGATGCTTAAATATGAACTTTTGGCACTTGGTCTTAAAGAAGTCGAAGCTAACTCTAAAAACTATCAGATTTTGGTTGCTGAAGGTATGTGCGAACTTCCTAAGGAAAGAAGACTTCGGGGGGCTGTGTTTATTGACTGCGGTCTTCTTAGTGCGTCTATGCCGGAGCAGGTGAGAGTTTTAATTCTTGAAAGACCTTTTCTCTTATCTGAGTTTCGAGAGTTTATTATTGATGTTGTTGAGAATTATAATATAGATGATGTTGAGGAAACCAAACTGATTGTTTCTCCTGAAGATTTAAGCGTAAGTTTTGGCGACAAAGTTGTAAGGCTTACCCAAAGAGAGTTTGCTTTACTTGAATATTTACACGCAAGACCGGGAGAAACCATTAGCCGTACTGAGCTTCTTAAGACACTTTGGAAAGATGAAAGTGCAAGAGATACTAATATTGTTGATGTTTACGTCAGATTTTTGCGTTCAAAGTTAGATGAACCGCTTGGACTCAGGCTAATTCGCTCAGTCAGAGGTGAGGGGTATGTATATGCATACGAAAATTCGGGGGCAAAAATTTGGGAAGCTACATTAAAAAAGTAACTACCGACTGAAAATTGAGGATAAATTATAAATGAAACAAAATTACGACCTTATTATAAAAAAAGCAAGACGTATCAAAATGTCAACGGGGGTTGGAGAACTTTCGGATATTGCCGTAAAGGACGGTAAAATCTCAGCTATAGTGCCGCACGGTCAAGGAGCTGACCTTGTTGGCGATAAAATAGTTGACCTTAAGGGTAAGTATATTATTCCGGGGTTAATTGACTTACACGTTCATTTGAGAGAACCGGGATTTGAATATAAGGAAGATATATTATCAGGCTCAAAATGTGCTGCGGCAGGCGGTGTCACATCTGTTTTTGCAATGCCTAATACCAAACCTGCAGTTGATAGCCCAGAAGTAATAGAATATATAAAAAACAAGGCCAAAAGAGCACAATGCAGAGTATTTCCTGTAGGGGCAATAACCAAGAATCTTGAAAGTGAGGAGCTTTGCGACCTTGCTTTGCTAAGTAAATCGGGTGCTTTTGCCTTTTCTGATGACGGAAGACCGGTTATGACCGCAAGAATGCTTCGTGATGCTATGAAAATCTGCAAGGAAAATGATTTTCTTATTATGTCGCATTGTGAAGATATGTCACTTGCAAAGGGCGGAGCGATTAATGAGGGAAATGTTTCTCGAATGCTTAATCTTCCCGGTATACCAAATCTTGCTGAGGATATTGCAACTGAAAGAGATATTATGATTGCTGAGGAAACGGGTGCAAGGCTACATATTTGCCACGTTTCGACCAAGGGAAGCCTTGAACTTATAAGAAGAGCGAAAAAGAGAGGTGTCAGGGTAACAGCAGAAACCTGTCCGCATTATTTTTGCTTAACAGATTCAGACGTGATATACTACGGTTCAAATGCCAAAATGAATCCGCCGCTTCGTTCGGCGGAAGATGTGCGGGCAGTTATAGAGGCAATTTGCGATGGAACAATTGATTGCATTTCAACCGACCACGCACCACATTCATCAGAAGAAAAGGGAAGCGATATAAAGACCTCACTGAATGGTATTATAGGACTTCAGACATCATTTGTGTCATCATATACAAACCTTGTACAGTCGGGACATATAAGCTTTATGCGATTGATTGAACTTATGTCAGCAAATCCTGCTAAAGTGACTGGAATTGATAAGTTTGGATTTGGATGCCTTGATGTTGGTTCTGTTGCTGACTTTGCTGTTGTTACTCTTGGTATTGAGAACACTATAAAAAAGGAAGAGCTTTGCGGTAAATCTACTAACACCCCTTTTGTGGGTATGACTTTCGGCGCATCGGTTGATATGACTTTTGTCGGCGGACGTCAGGTATTTTTACGAGAAAATATATAAAAGCTATTTTAGTAATGCTGAAAGGAAATGTATTATGTCTTTTGAAATCTTACAAGAAAAAATTAAAAGTAATGAATATAAAAGATTACCGTTTGAATCTAGAAAGAAGCTAATTCAACATGAAAAGCTACGTGTTAGTGATTTGGTTCCTAATCCAATAAAAATTAAAAACAAAAATAATTACGAGGTGATATCAGAAAAAATATTGCAGAAACTAA
>JAZNAB010000077.1:0-13406 GCA_045586285.1 Candidatus Flemingiibacterium sp.
GTAAAAAAAGCGGACTTTTACAGGCTGAAACAATTCTTGACGGAATTGAGGGGATTGCCATTCACCGATTCAGTGAGCGTGATGTTGTGCGTCACCGCTTAGTACAGAAAATTATTTTAGCATATGAAAACTATGAAAAAAACAAGTCGACAAATAAGAATTCTCAAAAATACGGAATTAGAAAGGAAAACTGAAATGCGGCACTACATTCATATCACAAACGAACAGGATAAAGAAAATGTTACGAGGGAGCTTTGCTGTCTTGTAAAGGCGGCTATATATTCGACTCTTGAGTATGAAGATTTCTTGAATAATGCTGAAATTTCGGTGAGCTTTATCGATGATGAGAGTATAAGGGAAATAAACAAGGAGCACCGTGAGATTGACGCTGCTACAGACGTTCTTTCTTTCCCAATGCTTGACGGCGACAATAAGGAGTGCGACATTAACCCTGCAACAAATGCTGTTATTCTCGGAGATATTGTAATTTCTCTTGAACGGGCAAGAAAACAGGCGGAAGAATTCGGACACAGCTTTACAAGAGAAGTTGCGTTCTTAGTGGTTCATTCGGTGCTTCATCTTCTCGGATATGACCACGTTACAAATGAAGACGACGAAAAGGCTATGTTTGCAAAACAGGACGCCGTTCTCGAATATATGGGAATAAAAAGATAGGCTATATCAGAAAGGAAGAGCTTCGCAGTTTTTATGAAAGCTGGCGAGGCTTAAAGAGCAGTAATGAAAAAGACAGGATTTATAGCAATAGTCGGCAGAGCAAATGTTGGCAAATCCACAATACTTAATGCCCTTCTTGGAGAAAAGGTTTCCATAGTATCAAATAAGCCTCAAACTACAAGAAACAGAATTACAGGCATACTTACCGAGGGAGAAAACCAGTTTGTTTTTCTTGATACCCCCGGAATGTTAAAGCCAAAAAACAAGCTTGGCGACTTTATGGTTAAAACTATTTCTTCCACTATTGGAGAGGTTGACGGCGCAATACTTACAGTAGATGCGGCAAAGCCGGTATCTGACATAGAAAAGGGTATAATCAAACGTTTTGTGAAAGACGGAACTCCCGTTATTTTGGCAATAAACAAAACCGATACGGTTAATGGGGCAAAGGTTGCAGAGTGTATTATCGCATATTCCGAGCTTTGCAATTTTGCGGCGGTTGTACCTATGGCGGCTGTAAAAGGGGAGGGAATAGAAGCTCTTAAAGAGGAGGCGGAAAAGCTTCTCTCTGAGGGAGATTGGTTCTTCTCGGAGGATATGATAACCGATCAGCCGGAGCGAGTACTTGCCTCGGAAATTATAAGAGAAAAGCTTCTCCGTACCCTCAACGACGAAATTCCGCACGGAACTGCGGTTGTTATTGAAGCTTTTGAGGAAAAACCGACTATAATAAAAATCCGTGCAGAAATCTTTTGCGAAAAAGATTCTCATAAAGGAATTATTATCGGCAAGGGCGGCGCCGCACTAAAAAAAGTCGGAACTTGGGCAAGAGAGGATATGGAGGCTTTTTTCGGTATTCAGGTTCATCTTGATCTTTGGGTAAAAGTAAAAGAAAATTGGCGGGATAATGCCGGACTTTTAAACACCTTCGGTTTTACGGAAGAATAAGCTTGTCGGATTTTCTGCTTTGTGGAGGGAAAAATGCTTGTAACTGTCAAGGGGCTTGTGCTTCGTGAAAATATAGTAAACGAAAATGCAAGATATATAAATATAATGACCGACAGCCTTGGCAAAATTTCCGTTCTTGTCAGAGGTTCGGTCAGACTGCGAGGACGTTTTACAGCGGCGACGGGGATTTTTTCCTACTCGGAATTTGTGCTGTATGAGCACGCAGGAAAGTACACTCTTAACGAATGTACGGTTATAGAACGCTATTTTAAGCTTTCCGAGGACTTTGACCGAATGACTTTGGCAACTTATATTCTGAATGCTGTTGAATATGTTACAAGTGAGCAGCTTCCGGAACCTGAAATTTTAAGACTTGCCCTGAATACTTTATGGGCAATGACAAAATTTCCGGAAAAAGATCTAAGACTTATTAAAGGAACGTTTGAACTAAGACTTGCAGCTCTTGCCGGTTTTTCGCCAAATGTTGCTTACTGCAATATTTGCGGACACGGCGTTGAAGAAAGTCCGATGCTTTTAAATGTTATGGACGGACGGCTTACTTGCCGTGAATGTGCAAAGAAGGTTCATAATGAACTTCATATAGAAAACGATATTATAGTTGACAGTATGAATACCGCTCAGATTATAATTCCTCTGAGTCCGGCTGTAGTACTTGCAATGCAGCACGCTTTATATGCACAAATGTCAAAGCTTTTTTCCTTTACTCTTGCACCTGAGCTTCTTGCAGAATATCGTATGGCTTGTGAAAAATATTTTCTGAATCATATTGACCACCATTTTGACGTACTTGATATGTTGGATATGTAAAACTTAGTAAGCTTCGTTTTTTCGGAGATTTGAAAGGATTTTTTAAATTGAGCAATTATGACAGAGCGCTAAAAACGCTTGAATACGACAAAATACTTGTAATGCTTTCGGAATGTGCTGCAACAGAGGGGGCAAAAGAGCTCATAGCAGAGCTGAAACCCTATTCCGAAGCTGACAAAATAATAGAAAAGCAACGTGAAACCACAGAAGCAAAGTCACTTCAGACAATCAAGGGTGTTCCGTCGTTTGGAAGAATAAAGGATATCCGTGACAGTGCTGAGCGTGCTGCTAAGGGCGCTATGTTAAGCCCAAGAGAGTTACTTGATCTTGCCAACGTGCTCAAAACAGCACGGACACTTCTTGAATATAACCGTTCGGACAAGCGTGGAGCTTTGGCAATAGATGAAATATTTGAACGACTTATATCCGATAAAAAGCTTGAAGACAGAATTTATACCGCAATTATAGCGGAAGATATGATTGCCGATGAGGCAAGTCCTGCCCTTTCGGATATAAGAAGAAAAATCCGTCAGTCAAACAATAAAATTAAGGATACGCTGCAGAGCTTTGTTTCGGGGGCATATTCAAAATATCTTCAGGAAAATATTATAACTCAAAGAAACGGAAGATATGTTATTCCCGTAAAGAGTGAGTGTAAAGGTGACGTTAAAGGTCTTGTTCACGACACATCGTCAACGGGTGCAACACTTTTTGTTGAGCCGCTTTCTGTTGTAGAAGCAAATAACGAGCTTCGGGTGCTTCAAGTCAAAGAAGCCAATGAAATAGAGCGTATTTTAACCGAGCTTTCAATAGCTTGCGGAAATCTTGAGAATGCCTTTATTCTCAATTATAAAAATATTAATGAACTTGCATTCATATTTGCTAAAAGTGAGCTTTCCTTCAGACTTGATGCCGTACCTGCAAGGATTACCGGCGAGCGCCGTGTGAATCTTATAAGGGCAAGACACCCTTTACTTGATCCCCATAAAGTTGTTCCGATTTCTCTTTGCCTCGGTGACGATAAGAGAACGATAGTTATTACAGGTCCTAATACAGGCGGAAAAACAGTAACGATTAAGACCGTGGGACTTTTTGCGCTGATGGCACAGTCGGGATTGCATATTCCTGCATCTGAAACCTCAGAAATTTGTATTTTTGATTATGTTTTTGCGGATATTGGCGACGAACAGTCTATTGAACAGTCACTTTCAACCTTCTCGTCACATATGGTGAATATTGTGGGAATTACCGAAAAGGTAAATGAACGTTCCCTTGTTTTGATAGATGAGCTTGGGGCGGGAACTGATCCTGTCGAAGGTGCGGCACTTGCAATATCGGTGCTTGAAAAGGTGAGTTCTGTAGGCGCACTTTGCGCTGCCACGACACACTATGCAGAATTAAAAGCGTTTGCACTTGAAACTGATGGCTTTGTAAATGCTTCTTGTGAGTTTGACGTTAATACACTAAGACCGACTTACAGACTTGTTGTCGGTACGCCGGGTAAATCAAACGCTTTTGCAATTTCTTCAAAGCTTGGGTTGTCTGATGAAATTGTCAAACGTGCAAAACAGCTTGTCAGTGAAGATAACAAGCGATTTGAAGACGTTATCGAAAAGCTTGAAGCCTCAAGACTTGAAATGGAAAAAAGCCGTGAAGAAACCAAAAGACTTCAGAGAGAGTTTGAAGAATATAAGGCGGCAAGTGAAAAGAGAATCGCTGCAATGGAAGCTAAAGCAGAGCGTGAGCTTGAAGGTGCGAGAGCACAAGCGGTTTCTATTGTTGAAAGCGCTAAGGTTACAAGCAACTATGTTATGGAACAGCTTGAAAAGGCAAAAAAACAAAAGGAAAGTGCTAGTTTAGCTGCAGCGCTTGAAGAATCCAGAAGAAATATACGCCGTATGTTGAAGGAAAGCGATGATAAGATTAACCCCGTCAACGAGAAAACGATTGAGGATTATGTTCTCCCAAGACCACTTAAAAAGGGTGACGACGTATTGCTTATTAACATTAATAAAAAAGGTGTTGTTCTTGATACTCCCGATAAAGACGGCAATGTAAGTGTACAGGCGGGAATAATCAAGACCCGTACCAAGATAAGCAATCTTATGCTTCTTGACGAACAGAAAGTGACTTATACCGATGCCCAGAAAAAACAGATGGCAGCAGATAAATACCGTGTAACTGTTTCACGTGATTTCAAGGACGAAATCGATCTAAGGGGACTTACCGGTGACGATGCTTGGTTTATGGTGGACAAGTATTTTGATGAAGCGCACATTGCGGGGATTCATATTTTAAGACTTATTCACGGCAAGGGGACGGGAGCGTTAAAAAATGCATTGTGGACATATCTTAAGGGAGATCCGAGAGTTGTGTCTTTCCGATACGGAAAATATGGTGAGGGCGACCTTGGAGTTACAATTGTTGAGGTGAAATGAGGCGGTATGGTTTGAAGAGTTATCGTTTATGGAGATATTTTCTATTTGCTGTAATTCTGATGGCGGTGTCATTGTTTTCCGGCTGCAGTTGGCAGGAGGAAAGCAGACTTATAATCTATTCCGATACTTATCAGTATTTTTCCGGAATATCAGAGTATCAGACACCGTCACTTGAGATAATTGACAGCCAAGAAACAAACACAACCGACAATTCAGAAAATGATACACAAAGAGAAAGTACCATACTGCCCGATACATCACCACCCGATACATCACCACCAGATACATCACCGCCAGATACGGTTTTAGGGGATACCGAGGCAAATAGCCGTGATGACGGCGGCGGTTACGAGATTGTTTATTGGGTGAAAAACGGAAAGGTTTGGCATATTTACGAGAGCTGTACAACTCTTGCACGTTCAAGGAATATTTTATCAGGGAGTATTGAGATCGCAATCGCAAACGGAAAAACAAGGATTTGCGAAGTTTGTGCTAACGAGAGCAAATAATAATGATTGTTGAAAATCAACCGATATTTGTAAGCTTTTTGCAGAAATCGATAAAAATGTAAAAAAGGCTTTATTTTTTAACAAACATTTGGTATAATGTATATTAGTGAAATTAAGCCGTGTGAAATAACGGCAAATATTAAAGTGCCGCAAAAACGGCAGAACGGAGTTTATTATGGTAAAATTTGTACTTAGTGCATTTGCAGACGAGTATTCCCCCAATTTTGATGAACAGATTGAGGGTTTACAGAAAAATGGTATCGGAATGATTGAAATCAGAGGTGTTGACGGCACCAATATTTCAATGCTTACTGAGGAAGAAATGCTTGCCGCAAAGGCAAAGCTTGATAAGGCAGGAATTAAAGTGTCTTCTATCGGCTCACCTATCGGTAAGGTTAAAGTTACCGATGATTTTGACGAGCATATTGAGGTATATAAGAACTGCATTAAGGCTGCAAAGATTTTTGGCACAAACAGAATGCGTATTTTCAGCTTTTACATTCCCGAAGGTATGACTCGTGAAGAATGCCGTCCCGAAGTTATGAAGCGTTTATCTAAGATGCTTGAAATTGCAAAAGCAGAGGGAATTATTCTTTGTCACGAAAACGAAAACGGCATTTACGGTGAATCTCCCGAATACTGCCTTGATATTCAGAAAGAATTTAATGGCGAAATTAAGCTTATTTTTGACCCTGCAAACTTTATTCTTGACGGATATGTTTCGTTCCCGACAGCTTATGATATGCTTGGCGATAAGATATTCTATATGCATATCAAGGACGCTGATAAGCAAGAGGGTATTTGTCCTGCCGGAATGGGTAAGGGCGGAATTTTTGAAATTCTCTCGGGTCTTAATGCAAACCGTGATGGCGACTTAATTTTAACTCTTGAGCCTCATCTTAAGGTGTTCAATGGTCTTTCCGCACTCGGAACAAACGAAAACACCAAGATTGTAAATGCATATGCAAGCAATAAGGAAGCATTCACTGCAGCAGCAGACGCTCTTAAGGCAATTGTTGCAAAAATCAAATAAAAACATTAATAGGTATTGAATATGGCTAATCTGAAAATGTTGGCAATTGACCTCGGCGCTTCCAGCGGAAGAGGTATTGTCGGAAGCTTTGACGGCGAAAAGTTAACACTTACGGAAAATCACCGTTTTCCAAGTGATCCATTAACTGTAGCCGGAACATTTTCTTGGGACATTCTGCGTATTTTCTATGAAATTAAACAGTCAATCTCCAAGTGTGCGCTTTCGGAAGATAAGGATATTCGTACCATCGGCATAGATACTTGGGGAGTTGATTACGGACTTCTTGATAAAAACGGGAAGCTTTTATGTAATCCAAAGCATTACCGTGACACTCGCACTGTCGGTATTCAGGATTATGCCGAGCAGTTTATGCCGAAAAAACGTCTTTATGATATTACGGGAATACAGTTCTGTGATTATAATACCGTATGGCAGCTTTGTGCTGAAATTCGGGATAACCCGGAGCTTATGGCAGCGGCACATAAAATGTTACATATTCCGGACCTTCTTGATTATTTTCTCACGGGCGAAATGCAGAGTGAATACACTATTGCATCTACCGGTGCAATGCTTGATGCGAAAAACGGTCAGTGGTCAAAGGAAATTATAGATGCATTTAAGATTCCCGAAAGACTACTTGCTCCTATAGTTAAACCTGGAACAAAGGTTGGCGGACTTCTCCCCTCGCTTATTGAAGAGCTTGGAGATATTAAAGCTGACGTTGTAAAGGTTGCATCGCACGATACTGCTTCGGCAGTTGTTGCTGTTCCTGCTATAAAGGGAGAAGACTTTATCTTTATTTCGTCGGGGACTTGGTCGCTTATGGGTACGGAAACTATGTCACCCATTATTAACGAAAAATCATTTAGTTATAATTTCACAAATGAAGGCGGCTTCGGCGGTTCTATACGCTTCCTTAAAAATATTATGGGACTTTGGATTGAGCAGGAATCTCGCCGTCAGTGGAAACGTGAGGGTAAATCTTTTACTTTTGATGAGCTTTCAAATGCCGCTATGGCGTCAAAGCCTTGTCAGTGCATTATCAATCCCGATGATGCTTCATTCGGTGTTCCCGGCAATCTTCCAAAGGCTATTCGTGAATACTGTCAGAAGACAGGTCAGCACGTGCCTGAAAATGAAGGTGAAATTGTTCGTGCAATATTTGATTCATTGGCGCTTCGTTATCGTTGGTCGGTTGAAGCTATTGACGATATGAGAGGAAGCCGCATACCGTTTATCAATATAGTTGGCGGCGGTACTAAGGAAGAGCCTCTTTGTCAGCTGTGTGCTGATGCGTGCGGACGTCCTGTACTTGCAGGTCCGGTTGAAGCTACTGCTATCGGAAATCTTGCAGTTCAGGCAATTTCGTGCGGAGAACTTGCAGATCTTAACGAAGCTCGTGAGCTTGTTCGACGCTCATTCGACGTTAAGTCCTATGAGCCCTGCACAAATGCGGATATGTGGGACGATGCATATGCACGTTTCAAAAAACTTATTGGTGAATAAGCTTTGCTTTTGGTATATTACCGATTTAAAATATCCTTGACAAAAAGTGTCGAAAGTGATACAATACTAATAGAATAAGGTAATGAAAGGCAGGGGTGCAAAATGGCTAAAAAATCAAATGACATTGAAAAAATGTGTATGTTTTGCCGCTTTTCATCGCTTATAAAACCTACAGAGGATATGCTGTGCTCCTATAAAGGCGTTGTTGACAAAGAGTTTTCCTGCAGGAAGTTTGTCTATGACCCATTAAAGAGAGTTCCTCGCAGACTTCCCGAATTTTCTGTTCCTGAGGAATTGGCGAATAGAGAAGAATGACCTTTTTATCAGGTCGGTTTTAGTTGTGCAGAATTTTTAAATATACATCTTGGAGGGAAAACTATGGCTTTATGTTCTAAATGCGGTGTAGAAATACCCGAAGAAAAGACACTTTGCGCTAACTGCGAAGCAAACAGTGAAAAAAACGTCGGTGATAATGCCGCAGAAGTAATCAACGATGCTGTGGATAAGTTAAAAACACTTAACAACACGGCTGATTTTTCAGGTGAGTATAATGCAGCTGACGTTGCAAACAACAAAATATTTGCTATTTTATCCTACATATTTATTTTGTTTATTGTACCGTTGATTGCAGCTCCTAAATCCAAATTTGCACGTTTCCACGCAAATCAGGGTATCGTGCTCTTTATTGCAGAAGTTATCCTCAGTGTTGCTTTATCTATCGTTCAGGCAATAATCGGTTGGACTTTCCTTGGCATTATCTTAGATGTTATAGGTATGATTATCGGACTTGCTGAACTTGCTCTTATGATCATCGGTATTGTAAATGCCGCTACCGGAAAAGCTAAGGAGCTTCCAATTATCGGAAAAATTCGTATACTTAAGTAAAATCTTCATTAACAAGGCAGAAGCGTTTGCTTCTGCCTTGTTTTTTTGCAGTGTCTTTGCCTCTTGACTTATACCTTGTAAATATGGTATACTTATTACATAGTTTAAATTCGACGTTGACTGTGAGGTGAAGAAATGTCTGCCGTTAAGCTAAAAGAGGCTGTGAATGAGAAATCATCTGAAATTAATATGCCAAAAAGGCCAAAAAAGATATACATAAATCTTCTGGTTGTAGGGCTTGTATTTGCTTTTATGCTTGTATGCAACCTGATGACAAGTCTGCTTGTGGATGATTATACATATCTTTACTCCTTTACAGACGGTTCCCCAATTGAGTCTGTGGCGGATATTTTTCCTTCAATAGAAGCTCACGCCCACAAGATGAACGGGCGGTATATGGCACATTTTTTTGCACAGCTTTTCTTGTTTTTACCCCATATTATTTTTAAATTTATAAATGCAGCAATGTTCTGTTTGCTTATTTGCATTTTGGTTAGGATTGCATCTCGAGAATTTGATTATCGCTTGTTTTTGCTTGGCTTTGGGCTGATTTTTATATTTGAACAAGCTTTCGGACAGGTTAACCTGTGGCTTGACGGCTCCTGTAATTACCTTTGGTCATACGTTGTTTGCCTTTTGTGGCTACTTCCGTATTTGTTAACCCTAGAGGGACAGACGAGAACCTTGAACGGTTGGACTAAATTCCCTCTGTATGTAAGGCTTCTTGTTATCCCGCTTGGATTTATTGCGGGCGGTTGGAGTGAAAATGCATCTTCTGCAACTATTCTTATGGCAATTCTTTCGCTTATTTTAATAATTATGTCAGGGCGGCACGTAAGCCTTGAGCTTTGGCTTTCACTTGCGGCGGCTTTTGGCGGCTTTTCCGTTATGGCATTGGCTCCTGCCGAGCAGAAAAATAAAGTTGCGGATTTTTCCCTTGGTACATTACGAGAAAATTTTGTTAATGCTACAGAAATGCTTTCTGAAATATGGGTACTGATACTGATTTTTGTCCTGCTTCTTACCCTATCTTTTATGACTGAAACAAATGTTTTAAGGCGTGTGGTTTCTATTATACTCGGAATCGGCGCACTTGCTTCTAACTACATAATGGTTTTTGCTTCCTACTATCACGGTCGCTCGGCGGCATATACGGCAGTTCTTTTTGCAGCGGCGTGTATAGTTCTTGCCTCTGAACTTGTCAAAACCGAATATAAGCGGCTGATTATATGCTTATTTACTTTAACACTAACGGTTTTCGCCTATTTTGCCGTTATAGGTCTTGACGATATTTATACATCTGACAAGGCGGTAAAAGCAAATGAAGAATATCTGATATCCTGCCGTGAAAACGGTATAATGGACGTCAAAATTCCAAACGTGAGTGCAAAAACAAAATACAGCGCAGTCAAGGATCAGAAATACATTGATTTTGAATATCCGGATACTTGGCCTAACAGGAATATGGCAAAATACTACAAGCTGAATTCAATTTTAGGTATAAGTGAATAAAAAACAGCTCTCTACTTTAAATAGAGAGCTGTTCCTTTATTTATCCCAAAGAGTTACGGTGCCATTTATCCGTGTTGCCTTTAAGTCAATAAGGCGCTGGTTTGATGAGCCTCGGAATTTAAGGGAGAGATTCTTTTTGTCTTCCTCGAATCGTCCGTCCACAAGCACGTCTATCATAGATAATAGCTCATCTGTTGCCTTGGATCTCGGGTATGAACCGTCACGCAGCAAATCCTCGTAAAGAAAACCGGTAAATGCCCAAATGTTCTTTTCAGGGTAAACTTTGACTACTTTTTTTACAAAGGGGAGAAGGACCTCTTGATTTTGCGGCTCAAAAGGCTCTCCGCCGAGAAGTGTCAAGCCGTTTATAAAAGGACTTCCAAGCATTTTTATAATCTCGTCTTCCGTTTCGGCGGTAAATTTGCTGCCGAAATTAAAGTCCCAGGTTTCAGGCTGAAAGCAGTTTTTACAGTGATTTGTACAGCCGGACACAAACAGCGAAACACGAACTCCCTCACCGTTTGCAATATCAAAGTTTTTTATTTTTGCATAATTCATAATATTATAAGTGAAGCACTCTTTCCTTAATTTCTTGTGTACGTCCTTGATTCCAATACTGAGTGCCAATGTATCCGCAGGTTCGACGTGCTACATTCATCTTGTCCTGATCTTGATTATTGCACTGAGGACAGGTCCATACTAATTTTCCGTTTTGCTCCTTAATTTCGATTTCACCGTCAAATCCGCAAACCTGACAATAGTCGCTCTTTGTATTAAGTTCTGCATACATAATGTTATCATAAATGCAGCGGATAATTTGCATAACTGCTTCAAGATTGTTCTGCATATTTGGAACTTCCACGTAGCTAATTGCGCCGCCGGGTGAGAGAGCCTGGAATTTTGCTTCAAATATAAGCTTATCAAAAGCATTTATATCTTCTGTTACGTGAACGTGATAAGAATTTGTTATGTAAGATTTATCGGTTATACCTTTGATTACGCCAAATCTGCGCTGCAAACATTTTGCAAACTTATATGTGGTGGATTCAAGAGGCGTTCCGTAGAGTGAAAAATCAATGTTATGCTCTGCCTTCCAGCGACGGCAAGCGGCGTTAAGATATTCCATTACTTCAAGGGCAAAGGGGGTTGCAGCCGGATCTGTATGAGAGTGGCCTGTCATATACATAACACACTCGTAAAGACCTGCATACCCTAGAGAGATTGTGGAGTATCCGCCGAAAAGAAGTTTATCAATCTTTTCACCCTTTTCAAGCCTTGCTAAAGCTCCGTATTGCCAAAGGATAGGAGCTGCATCGGAAAGAGTGCCTTTCAGTCGATTGTGACGGCACATTAAAGCTCTGTGGCAAAGCTCCAGACGCTCATCAAATATTTTATAGAATTCTTCTTTGCTCTTGCCGGAAGAAAGAGCTATGTCTACAAGGTTAAGTGTTACAACGCCTTGATTGAATCTTCCATAATACTTAGGTTTGCCGTTTTCGTCAACATACGGGGTAAGGAAGCTTCTGCAGCCCATACAGGTATAGCATTGTCCGTCACCGTTTTTATCTACCTTTAATTCACGCATCTTCTTTTCGGAGATGTAGTCCGGAACCATACGCTTTGCAGTGCATTTTGCTGCGAGCTCTGTAAGGTAGTAATAGGGAGCACCCTCATTTATATTATCTTCTTCGAGAACGTATACAAGCTTCGGGAATGCAGGGGTAACCCAAACACCCTTTTCATTTTTTACACCTTTTATACGTTGCTCAAGAACTTCCTCTATAATCATCGCAAGGTCGTGCTTTTCGGCATCGGTTTTAGCCTCGTTAAGATACATAAACACAGTAACAAAGGGAGCTTGACCGTTTGTTGTAAGAAGTGTTACCACCTGATACTGTATTGTTTGCACACCTCGTCTGATTTCCTCTCTCAGTCTGCGTTCAACAAGACGTGATGTTTGTTCTTCGGAGAGGGTAATGCCGGAGTCTGCCATTTCTGCTTTAACGTCACCGGTGATTTTTTCACGGCTGACCTGTACGAAGGGCGCTAAATGGGAAAGTGATATGGATTGACCGCCATATTGGTTAGATGCAACCTGTGCAATAATCTGTGTGGCAATATTGCAGGCGGTAGAGAAGCTGTGAGGTGTTTCTATAAGTGTTCCGGTAATAACCGTTCCGTTCTGAAGCATATCTTCAAGGTTTACAAGGTCACAGTTATGCATATGCTGTGCGAAGTAGTCGGAGTCGTGAAAGTGAATAATACCTTCGTTATGTGCCTTTACAATATCTTCAGGAAGCAGGATTCTGTTTGTAATATCACGGGAAACCTCGCCTGCCATATAATCTCTTTGAGTTGAGTTTATGACGGGGTTTTTGTTAGAGTTTTCCTGCTTTGCTTCCTCGTTGTTACACTCAATCAGGGAGAGAATCTTATCGTCTGTTGTATTTGATTGTCTTACAAGGCTTCTTGTATAGCGATAGGTTATATAATTTCTTGCAACCTCAAATGCTCCGTGAGCCATTAAGCGATGTTCAACCATATCTTGAACTTCCTCGACTCCGGGTGAACGGCCGAGAGCAGTGCAGCCAATAACAACGCTTTCAACAATACGCTCGATTTGCAGAGGAGTAATTCTGACGCTTTCATCTACCGACATATTGGCTTTTTGTATTGCGGCGGCTATTTTTTGTTGGTCAAATTGGGCTTCGGAACCGTTTCTTTTGATAATCTTCATTTTTATTTCTCCATTTTTATTGGTAGTGTCAATTTTTAATTAAACCACTATATATAGTAGTGGGTGCTTTTATATGATACCATATATTGTATCTTGTGTCAATGGAGAATTATTAAAAAAATAAATTTTGGCGTTGTATACAAAGTTTTCGGTCAAAAATAGTGCATTTTAAATCAAAGCTTCCTGCATAGTGCTGTCACCGGAGATATGGGCAAGCAGTCTCAGCTCTATCTGGCTATAGTCGGCGTCCACAAGGCTCATACCCGGTGCAGCAACGAACATGGTTCTTATCTGTGCCCCCAGCTTCTTCCTTACAGGGATGTTCTGAAGATTGG
>JAZNAB010000078.1:0-5078 GCA_045586285.1 Candidatus Flemingiibacterium sp.
CGGTTTTCAATTTTTGCGATAATGTTTATATCCTCTCCGCCATTATCATTTAAAAATGCTCGCAGAGCATTAATATCTTTTTTGTTAGAAACAAATGAAGCTGCGACAAAGTCAATATCATTTTCAATTCCAAAAAGTAAATCTTGCTTGTCCTGTTCGCTGAGATATTCGCTATTCAGCACTTTACAGGGGAAGTTCATACTCTTTCTGTCAGAAAGCTCTCCGCCGGTAATAACCGTACAAATTACTTCACAGCCCTTAATTTCATCTACACGAAAGTTTACTAAACCATTGTTTACAAGTATTGTGTCGCCTACATTTAAGTCAGCGGTTAATTGGCTGTAATTTACAGATACTCTGTCTTGATTTCCTACAACATCTTCTGTTGTAAAAATAAAAGTATCACCTTCAGATAGATTAACCTTTTTGTTTTCAAAGGTTTTGATTCTATATTCAGGTCCTTTTGTGTCAAGCATAATTGCAATGGGAAGATTGAGCTTTTCTCTTACGGATTTTATCAGGTCAATCATAATTTTATGTTCTTTATGAGTGCCGTGTGAAAAGTTTAATCTAGCAACATTCATACCGTATTTACACATTTCGGTAAGAGTTTCTTCATTATCGCACGCAGGACCTATAGTGCAGATTATTTTTGTTTTACGCATTTATATTTTCCTTTCAATAATGTGAATTCAAAGACTATATTTCAATTTTATTTTACCACAATTACACTTTGACATCAATAAGCACAGTTTCGAATTTACAAATATTTAAATAATAAAAATGCCAAGAATTAAATCCTGGCATTTTTTAATTATGATTTTATCTTTCTATTACGAAATGCTGAGGAAGTCCGTCTTTCCAGAATTGCTCTGCCTCACCTTTAATAAGTGGAAGCAGATAATCGATACATTCATCGGTTACATTATTTCCTTCTGGAGTAATATATTCAGCGGGAACTTTCTTGATAAGATTTGCAATTTCGGAAATATCCTTTGGTTCAACTGAGATTTTATATTCGGGGGAATCTTCTCTCACATAGCACATCATCTTTCCGCTTTGGCCTTCAGTTGCAGCCTTAACCGCACTTGCGCCTACGAGAAGGGATTCATTAATATCAGCAAGAGAAGCAAGATGAGAAGCACATCTTTGCATCAAGTTAAGCTCAATTGAACGAACTTTACAACCGATCTTATCTCTTACTATACCTTCAAGAACCTTGCCTGTTCCTGAAAGATACTTATGACCGAAAGCGTCAGTAACACCGCTTTGCGAACCTTCGCCGACATATCTGCCGTCTGCAAAACGTGCGCCTTCGGAAATAGCTACAACTACATTTGGATGAGATTTAAATGCATTGTTTACATCTTCAATAAACTTATTCTCGTCAAATATACATTCGGGGAGATAAATAAGATCAGGGGCAATTTTACAAATTTTTCTCGGAAGTGCAGCAGCAGCGGTAAGCCAACCTGCGTCACGTCCCATAATTTCAACAATGGTAACTGCTTTTACTGTGTATACGGCAGTATCTCTGATAATTTCTTCGATAGTTGTTGCTATATATTTTGCAGCCGAACCAAATCCGGGAGTATGGTCTGTACCGACAAGGTCATTGTCAATAGTTTTTGGAACACCCATAATCCGCATTTCCCAATCTTTGTCAGAAAGGTAAGCACTAAGCTTTGCAACGGTGTCCATAGAGTCATTTCCTCCAATGTAGAAGAAATAACGAATATCGTGCTCTTTAAAAAATGAAACAAGTGCTTCATAGGTTGCTTTTCCTGCCACGTCATCAAGCTTCGGAAGCTTCTTTCTGCAAGAGCCAAGAGCTGCTGCCGGAGTTGCGGCAAGTACTCTGAGGTCATCTCGGTTTGCGAAAACTTTACCAAGATCACAGATAGTACCGGCAAGCATACCTTCAACGCCGTTAAAAGCACCGTAAATTGTATTAATCATATCTGAATCAAGTGCACCGTTGATAACACCTGCAAGTGTTGCGTTTATTGCAGCGGTAGGGCCGCCTGATTGACCGACAATTGCATTACCTTTTAAAATCTTTTCCGACATTTATCTATCCTCCTAAGTAAAAAAATAATAATCATACAAGATAATTTTACCACAAAACAAAGATTTTGTCAACAATAAAGAGACATAAATAATCTCTCGGTAAGTTTATTACCGAGAGATTTAGTTTTTATATTAAAGTCCACGCTTAATGTAATGAGTATGAAGGATTTCGTGAGCCTTGTGGCTTCCGGGAGCTTCAAAGAACTCTTCATAAAGCTTTTTAACAGCTGAGTTCTCGTGTGATTTTCTAAGATCCATATTAGAGTCAGCTTTATAGAGGACAGATGCACGAAGTGCTCTGAGATCAAGCTCATTTCTAACAGTTGCGCTCTGAACAGGCTGACCGCCGCCGTTTACACAGCCGCCGGGACAAGCCATAATTTCAATAAAGTCAACCTCTTCTTCACCTGACTGTACTTTCTTAAGAAGTTCACTTGCGTTCTTTGTTCCGCTTGCAACAGCAACCTTGATTTCAACATCTCCGAGCTTATATGTTGCGCGTTTGATTGGAGCAGTTCCACGAACATCGTCAAATTCAAGTTTTTCAAGCTTCTTGCCGAGGATAACTTCAGCAGCGGTTCTGAGAGCTGCTTCCATAACACCGCCTGTTGCTCCGAAGATTGCACCTGCACCGGATCCAATATCAAATGGCTGATCAAAAGCTTCATCTTCAAGTTTATTAAACTTAATTCCGGCTTTTTCAATCATACGAGCAAGTTCACGGGTTGTAATAGCTACGTCAACGTCGTAAATGCCTTCTCCGGCTGCACACTGACCGTCACGGCGCACTTCAAATTTCTTTGCGGTACAAGGAATACAAGAAACAAATACGATATCCTTAGGATCAATTCCGTGCTTCTTTGCATAATATGTCTTATATAATGCGCCGAACATCTGCTGAGGTGACTTACAGGTTGAAAGATTTTCTGTCATATCCGGGAAGTAATGCTCACAGAATTTAACCCAACCGGGTGAACAAGATGTAATGAGAGGAAGCTTTCCGCCGTTCTTGAATCTGTCAAGAAATTCAGTTGCTTCTTCCATAATTGTAAGGTCAGCAGTGAGATTCATATCATATACACCGTCAAATCCAAGACGCTTAATAGCCGCAACCATTTTGCCTTCTACATCTGTACCTGGTTCATTGCCGAAACATTCACCAATAGTAGCACGAACAGAGGGGGCTGTACAGATTGCAACGTGCTTTGTAGGATCTGCAATTGCATCGAGAACTTTTTGTGTGTCGTCTTTTTCATAGAGAGCACCTACAGGACAAGCTACAATACACTGTCCGCAGGAAACACAGCTGGTTTCTGCAAGAGTCTTTTCAAATGCAGTTCCGATATGAGTATCAAATCCGCGGTCGTTAGCACCGATTACGCCGATGCCCTGCATATTCTTACAAGCAGCTACACAACGGCGGCAAAGGATACATTTGTTGTTATCACGAACAAGGAACGCTGTAGATGTATCAAGAGGATAATTAATGCTTTCACCAACAAAGTGACCTGCATCGCAACCGTACTCTAAAGATAACTTCTGAAGTTCACAGGTTGTACTTCTAATACAAGAAAGACACTTCTTTTCGTGATTGGAAAGTACAAGCTCAAGGTTAGTTTTTCTTGCAGCAAGTACCTTGGGGGTGTTTGTATAAACTTCCATACCTTCGTTAACAGGGTATACACAAGCGGTTACAAGTCCACGAGCGCCTACAACTTCAACAAGGCAAAGACGACAAGCACCTATTTCGTTAATATCTTTTAGATAGCAGAGTGTAGGAATATCGATTCCTGCATATTTAGCAGCCTCTAAAACTGTGGAATTTGCGGGAACAGAGTATTCTCTGCCGTTTATTTTTACATTTACCATATCCATTGTAAAATATGTTCTCCTTTCTTGTTGCCCGATTATTTCTTAATAATTGCGCCGAACTTACACTTGTCCATACAAGCGCCGCACTTAAGACATTTAGCGTTGTCAATAACGTGGGGCTGCTTAACAGTGCCTGTGATTGCGCCTGCGGGGCACACACGGGAGCAGAGTGTACATCCCTTACATTTGTCGGTAAGAATTTCATATGAGAGAAGCTTTTTACATACTCCGGCAATACACTTTTTATCAACAACGTGAGCTACATACTCATCACGGAAATAACGAAGTGTAGAAAGAACAGGGTTAGGAGCAGTCTGACCAAGTCCGCAAAGAGAAGCACTCTTTATATAGTTTGCAAGCTCTTCAAGACGGTCAATATCTTCAAGCTCACCTCTGCCGTCTGTAATCTTTTCGAGGATTTCGAGAAGACGTCTTGTTCCGATACGGCAAGGAGCACATTTACCGCAGGACTCATCAACGGTAAATTCAAGGAAGAATTTAGCAAGGTCAACCATACAAGTATCTTCGTCCATAACGATAAGTCCGCCTGAACCCATCATAGAACCGATTTCAATAAGGTTATCATAGTCAATAGGTGTATCAATTAATGAAGCAGGGATACATCCACCTGAAGGGCCGCCTGTCTGAGCTGCCTTAAAGTGTTTGCCGTTTGGAACACCGCCGCCGATTTCTTCAACAACCTCACGCAGAGTTGTACCCATAGGAATTTCAACAAGTCCTGTATTGGTAATCTTTCCGCCGAGAGCGAATACCTTTGTACCCTTTGATCTTTCTGTACCCATAGAAGCAAACCATTCAGGGCCGTTAAGGATAATCTGTGCGATATTAGCGTATGTTTCAACGTTATTAATAATTGTAGGCTGTCCGAAAAGTCCCTTTACAGCAGGGAATGGAGGACGAGGACGAGGTTCACCTCTGTTACCCTCAATAGATGTAAGAAGCGCTGTTTCTTCACCGCAAACAAATGCTCCTGCACCAAGACGAACAGTAATGTCAAAGTTAAAGCCTGTACCGAAAATGTCCTTGCCGAGAAGACCGTATTCACGAGCTTGCTTAAGAGCAATGTTAAGACGCTTTACAGCGATTGGGTACTCTGCACGAACATAAACGTAACC
>JAZNAB010000079.1:0-7194 GCA_045586285.1 Candidatus Flemingiibacterium sp.
TGGTGCCTCCGGTCGGAATCGAACCAACGACACGGGGATTTTCAGTCCCCTGCTCTACCAACTGAGCTACAGAGGCAAAATGGCGACCGAGATGGGGTTCGAACCCACGACCTCTAGCGTGACAGGCTAGCGTTCTAACCAGCTGAACTACCCGGCCATAAACGGTCTTTATTAAGACCGTTGGTGGAAGCTACAGGGCTCGAACCTGTGACCCTCTGCTTGTAAGGCAGATGCTCTCCCAGCTGAGCTAAGCTTCCACAGCACCGCAATCAACCTTCGTTCCTTGCGACGTTTTATATTATATCATATTAAAAAGCATTTGTCAATACCTTTTTTTATTTTTTTTGCATTTTACAAAAAAGTCTTTTCTGTAAGCAAAAATGCATATAATATCTCCTGTTTTTAGCTGATTGCTATCACTCTTTCTGTCGAAAAAGATATATAAAAACCGCTGCCCAGATTGGCAGCGGCTCTGTTTTTTACATCAAATCAACATCTTGTTTTTGCAGAAGTTTTATAAGCCCGAATTTGTCGAAAAGTAATGCAAGTACCACAAATAAAACCGCACTTGCAACCGCTTGTGCAAAATTGAAATATAATGATACTATCGGTGCCAGAAAACTTCTCATAAGTAATACTTCATACAAATAGTATCCCAGAACACAAACAAAACCTGCAGGCACTACCGCAAATACGTTGCGTTTTGACAAAATTTTACTCTTTTTAGAGGAGAAAAAAACTGCCATCAATGCCTTTATAATAATTGTTGCGGGTAAGTATACAACATATCCGGTCAAGCTGTCAGCAATACCTGCTCCCACAGCACCAACAGCGCAAGCGTAAGGTGTCGGCAAAATACACGCCGAGAGATAAATAAACGCATCGCCAATATGTACATACCCACCGGATACTATCGGAAATCTCGGCAAATACGCCGTCGATACAAACACGATGGCTGCAAAAACCGATGACAGTATCAAAGCTCTGATATTATCTGTTTTTTTCTTCATAGTGTTTAACCTCCACAAAAATAATTATCTGTTTTTTTCTTCATAGTGTTTAACCTCCACAAAAATAAGCTGGGACTTACCCAAGTAAGCGGTACAAGTTCTTTTCTATTCGCAGACCTTCTCTTCGAGGAGTGTCGTAATTTGAAGTATCGGCTATAATATCTGTAGTAATATTGCAGGCAAATTCCACAGCAGAGTGAAATTCCTCTCCCCCAAGCAATCTTCCGAGAAGCACCGAGGCAAACATTTCGCCCGTACCGGGATATCCGCTTTTAATTCTTTTTTTTATATAGACGTTTTCACGCTCAGAACACTCACTATCATAAGAGATTGTTGCAATAGTTCCGTCAGACAGTTCAATTCCCGTTATAGCAATTTTCTTAGCCTGATACAATTTGCAAAGCTTTAATCTGAGCCTTTCGGCTTCAAGAAAAGCGTTCTCCACAGAAAGACTTACCGTATCCTTGTATTCTTCATTGCAGAGAAGATAAGCCTCTGTAAGATTTGGTGTTATGACATCGGCCTTAAGGCAAAGCTCTCTCATTCTGCTGCACATCTCGGAAGTATAGGTTTGGTAAACCGCTCCATCGTCACCCATAACAGGGTCAACAAGCACAAGCCCGTCCCCCCCAAACATATCAATAGCGGCAGCAACCGTATCTATCTGTCCGGCACTTCCGAGAAAGCCCGTATAAATAGCGTCAAATTCAATACCAAGATTTTTATAATGCATAAGCGCAGGCAACATAGTATCCGACAAATCGGTAAAGGTCATATCCTCAAACCCGCCGGTGTGAGTTGATAACAGTGCCGTCGGCAACGGCACAACACTTGCGCCCATTACTGATAATGTGGGAATTATAACTGTCAATGCACATTTTCCAAAACAGGACATATCGTGAACTGCAAGCACTCGTTTCGTATCGTCCCTCATAGCGCATCTCCCTTTACTGATTATTTCTTGAAAAATTCGGTTACGCCGAGGGTTGCAAAATAGTCCTCGGGAGTTTCCGCACGGCGAATCAGCTTTACGTTTCCGTCTTCTTCATATAAAAGCTCTGCGGAACGAAGTTTGCCGTTATAGTTATAACCCATTGCAAATCCGTGAGCACCTGCATCGTGAATTGCAAGTATATCGCCGATATCAATTTTCGGCAACATTCTGTCTATAGCAAATTTATCGTTGTTTTCGCATAAACCGCCGGTAACATCATACATATGGTCGCAGGGCTCATTTTCCTTGCCCATAACAGTTATATGATGATATGAACCGTACATAGCCGGGCGCATAAGGTTTGCGGCACACGCATCGCAGCCGATATATTCCTTATATATGTGCTTTTCGTGGATTGCCTTTGTAATAAGCATACCGTTTGGTGCGAGCATATATCTGCCAAGCTCTGTGAAAATTGAAATATCTCCAAGTCCCTCGGGGCTTAAAATTTCTTCATATACACGGCGAACCCCCTCACCGATTATAGCAATATCAGCGCCCTCTGCATCGGGAAGATAAGGAACGCCCACACCGCCGGAAAGATTTATAAAAGAAAGCTTAACACCTGTTTCATTTTTGATTTTTACGGCAAGTTTGAAAAGCTCTCCCGCAAGTGTCGGATAATAATTATTATCGGTATTGTTACTTGACAAGAAAGCGTGAAGTCCGAAGCGTTTTACGCCTTTCAAGGCTAAAATTTTGTAAGCCTCGATTATTTGCTCCTCGGTCATACCGTACTTAGCTTCTCCGGGGCTTCCCATAATTTGCGTACTGATACGGAAATCTCCGCCCGGATTAAAGCGGCAGCAAATTGTTTTCGGAATATATCCGATAGTCTTTTCGAGGAAATCTATATGTGTAAAATCATCAAGGTTTATAATTGCTCCAAGCTCCGCAGCCTTTTTAAAATCTTCGGCAGGAGTTGCGTTGGATGAAAACATAATGTTATCGCCGACAAGCCCCACTTTTTCGCTCATTATAAGCTCGGTTAAAGATGAACAGTCAGCTCCGCAGCCTTCGCTCTTCAAAATGTCAAGAATTACGGGATTCGGAGTAGCCTTTACCGCAAAGTACTCCTTGAAACCCTTATTCCACGAAAAAGCGGCATTTAAAGCTCTTGCTCTTTCTCTTATACCTTTTTCATCATAAATATGAAAAGGAGTCGGGTATTTTTCTATAATTTTTTCAAGCTGATTTTTTGTTACAAAAGGTGTTTTCAACTTCATAATCTCCATATTTTGCATAATAACATTTTTAATATATACATTGTATCACACTCTTTCTTCAATGTCAAGAAAAAATAATAACAAAAGAGATTAAATGTAAAAGATTTCTTCAAAACACTTGACATTGTGAAAATAGTGTGATATAATATAAAATTGGTATAGGATTCGTGTTTTTTAATGCAAATCCTCTCCTTGCCGGACACAAATATTCAGGTGTTCGGTCATATGTCCATGAGGAGGTGTAACAATGGATAAAATTTCATCCTACGAAACTCTGTTTATCGTTGATGTACAACAGGGCGAAGAAGGCGTTAAAGCTTTGGTTGACAAGTTCACCGGCATTATCGCTGAAAACGGAACTATTGAGTCGGTAGACGAATGGGGCAAGCGTAAGCTCGCATACCCGATCAACGACCTTACCGAAGGCTATTATGTTCTCGTTAACTTCAAGAGTGCTCCCACTCTCCCTGCAGAGCTTGAGCGTGTGTTCGGTATCACAGACGGAATTCTCCGTTCTGTAGTAATCAAGCACGATGAGAAGAAGCTTGCTAAAAAAGCTGCTGCTCTCGCAAAAGAAGCTCCCGCCGCAGACGCTGAATAATCGGTTTTAAAACGAATGGAGGAATACGACAATGGCAAATCTTAATCTTAATAAAGTAATACTTTGCGGTCGTGTAACCGCAACTCCCGAACTTAGACAAACCCCGTCAGGAGTAATGGTTACAAGTTTTACAATTGCTGTAAACCGCCGTTTTTCATCTAGAGGTGAGGACGGACAGGCAGTTCAGCAGCAAGCTGACTTTATCCGCATAACAGCTTGGCGTCAGCAAGCAGAATTTGTTTGCCGATACTTTGTTAAGGGCTCGTCGATTTGTGTTGTCGGATCAATTCAGACTCGCACTTGGAACGATCAGCAGGGCAACAAGCAGTATTCTACTGACGTTGTAGCTGACGAAATCAATTTTGTTGATTCCAAAGGCGAAGGCCCATCAGCACAAGGCTCGGCTTATATGCCGTCAGCCTATGGCGACACATCGTACGCAACGCCTGCCGGACAAGCGCCGGCATCACAGAACGGATCAGCGCCCCAGTTCGAAACGCTGGACTCTGATGATGAATTGCCGTTCTGATATTAAATAAGGAGGTTTCATAAAATGGATAGAGAGAGAACCGAAAGAGATGCTTCTAAGCCTTACCGTACAGCCGTACGCAGAAAGAAGAAAGTATGTCAGTTCTGCGCAGATAAAATCGACGAAATCGATTACAAGGATGTAGCAAGACTCAGAAAGTATATCAGTGAGCGTGCAAAGATTCTTCCCAGAAGAATTTCCGGCACCTGCGCTAAGCATCAGCGTCAGCTCACCATCGCTATTAAGCGCTCCCGCCACGTTGCGCTTTTACCTTACATTAGCGACTAATTTGAAAAAAGATACGGACGGTATTTTATCGTCCGTCTTTTTTTCTTTTGGAAAAAAGTTAGCTTGCGGCAGAATCTTTTATGCCACGGACTATGGATGGGCGAGACACTTTTATAATATTTGTTGACAATCAAAATCGACTGTGTTATAATTGACACATACGGGATTTTATAAAAATCCTTAGATCTGATGCTCTTTTGTGCTATTTCGAGCACCGTGTAATTGACGGCGTTGTAAAAATGCAGACGCAAATATTTTTTTATTTTTTAAAGGGGATACAAAATTGACTGATAAATTGGCTTCTTTTATGCAAGGCTGCAAAAAATTCTTCAAAAAAGCTCTTGCCATTTTTAAAATATTTCTTACACCTTCATCACTTGCTATGCCCGTTGACATTAAAAATAAAACGCTGAAAAATTTAGTTCGTTTTATAGGTTGGGCAATAATAACTTGCCTTCCAATATATTGCCTATGCCTGATTGAGTATTTGCATTTTGCAAATAAGGCAAGGTTTTTTACATTTTTCACCGAAAGATTACCCGTTGTGCTTTTTGACCTTGGAGTTTTGTATCTTATTTGGATAAACATTCTTAACATACTGAAAAAAGGTTGGATTGCTGTTTTGACTTTCAGCGGATTTGCTGGCGTTATTTCAGCGGTAAATTACCTTAAATATTCAATGACGGGCGACTACTTCTATCCTTGGGATTTTCAACAAGCATCAAATGTTGATGAACTTGTAAACTTTATTACCGTTCCGATGCCGATTTTGTATATCGGACTTATTGCCCTCGGGCTGCTGCTCGCAGTTCCCGTATTCTTTTCGGGTGCATCTGTACCTTTCAAATGGTATGTAAGATACCCGGCTGTATTTTTAATTGTCGGTGTAATGTTGTTTTCTGTTTCCACACCCCAAAAGGTTACAAAGCTACTGAATAAATCTTCCTTATATCTTGAAGATATGGCGCTTCAGACTTCAAACTATTCTCAAAACGGTTTTTTTGGTGCTTTTTGTGTAAATACTCTGTCCTCGAACATTCAGCGTCCGGAAAATTACAGCAAACAGACAGTTGATGCATTGCTTGACGGACACAATTCGACAGAAGCTTCAGATGATTTTAATAAACCCGATATTATTGTGATTTTAAGTGAAAGCTTTTGGGACCCTACCTTACTGCCGGGAACGACATTTTCAAAAGACCCCCTTTCAGAATACAGAAGGCTCTGCGAAGAGGAAAATACAATTTCCGGACGCTTTTTTACAACAGGCTTTGGCGGCGGAACCGTCAGACCGGAGTTTGAAGTTTTGACAGGTCTTACAACGGACAAGCTACCCTCAGGCTGCGTACCGTGGCAGTATATAACCGAGGAAACCGAAAGCTATGTTTCGGTTTACCGTGAGCTTGGTTATAAGACGATGGCTATTCACCCGTATACATCGAGCTTTTACCACAGAAAAGCTGCCTATCCCCTTATTGGAATTGAAGAACTGCACTTTGATGATGATTTATATACCCTTGGAAGAAACGGCGCTTTCGACTTGCTTATTCGTGGAAAACAAATTGCCGACGAAACTTTTGCAGAATCAATAAAATATTTTATGTCACTGAATGAAGATGTGCCGAATTTCGTTTTCGGTATAAGTATGGAAAATCATCAGCCTTATCCAAACAAATACGAAGAACATACTATAACCGTAAGCAATCCGAATTTTGACGAAAATGTGCTTAATGCCGTAACAAATTTCACAGAGGGAGTAAAAAATGCCGATGCTTGCCTAGCTATGCTTGCAGAATATGTGAAAAACCGGGAAAAAGATACAATACTTGTGTGGTTCGGTGACCACTTACCTACACTTGGCGGCGGATATGGAGCATATGTCCAATCGGGATTGCTCTCCGATTATGACGAGAAAGAATATGAGCTTCTTTATTCAACTCCCTTTTTGATTTACTCCAATTTCGAGCTTTCGGAGAGCCAAATTTTGAAAGCCGGCAAAGATAACGATATTACGTCGTATAACCTGCTTAACGGCGTTGCATCTCTGATCGGAGCGCCTCGGACTGCTTATATGTCCTATCTTGAAGCATACGCAAAGGAAGCTCCGTATTACAATATCCGATTACATAAAAAGGTTAGCGACGAGGCACGCCAGTATGTTGACGGGCACACTTTGTTAACCTATGACAGAGTAGCTGGAAATCGTTACAGTATCAGTGACTGAACATTAACGCAAAGCAATATAAAACCAATCGAAGTTTTATTGGATTTTCCATATAAAACGGCGATTGGTTTTTTGTATATCGTTGAAACCTAAATTTAAATCAGCCATAAAAAATGTCCCCTTACAAAAACTTTTTTGTAAAGGAACATTATTATTTCTGTCGGTGTCAAACCAGTTTATAAGTAATCATCTTTAAATGTATAATTATTCTTTAACGATATTTGTCCGGCAAAAGAGTTTTTTATACATAAAAGTGCATTGAGGCAATTACACGTCCGAGAATTATAAGCTCGTCGGTATAAATAGATTTCATTGATGAGTT
>JAZNAB010000080.1:0-7606 GCA_045586285.1 Candidatus Flemingiibacterium sp.
CTCTTCCGCTAACTAAGATACAATAACGGAAAATAGCCCCCACGCTTTTCTCTGTTGTCCTTAACGGAGAATTTGCAGGTACAAAATTTCGGCAGAGAACTTGTTTTCTCTGACGATTTGTGTTATAATGGAACTAACGAAAAGCCTCGCCCTTTGGGAGAGGTGGCGGCGAAGCCGACGGAGAGGGTAAAATGGAGTCAACACCATTAAAGAAAAACAATAAATTGTTAAATGTTGCAAGAATTTTGCGCCGTAATATGACTCGGCAGGAAAAACATTTATGGTATGACTTTTTGCGATATTATCCTGTGAAGATGTACAAGCAACGCATTATAGATAATTTTATTGCGGACTTTTATTGTCATAGTGCTCGTCTTGTGATAGAGCTTGACGGTTCACAGCACTATACAAATCAAGGCAAAGCACGCGATGCCGCAAGAACTGAAATTATTGAAAGATATGGAATTTACGTTTTGCGCTTTTCCAATAAAGACATAGATGAAAATTTTGACGGCGTTTGCCGCATGATCGATAGAGTGATCAATGAGAGAAAAGAAAACTTGCCGTAAGTCACCCTCTCACCCGCTATCGCGGGAGCTCTCCCAAAGGGAGAGCTTTTGGATGTGTGCAACTTTTGGGGTATGGGCTTAGCCCGAAGCATTTGTAATACAAATGCGAAACTGGCGATAAAACAGAACGATAAATAAGAATTTGATGAGGAGGGGCTGTTGTGACATTTGAGTTGTTTCAAAAGTTGATGTCTTTTGATACCCAAAGTCGTTTTTGTATTGAAATACTATTTTTAGTAAAGGGAAACGAGAAGTTTGATTATTGTTGGATGGGCAAAATGCCAGACAAGAAAACCAAACAAGATGTTTTTTGGTATGGCCTTACCCCTGATGGCACGAATGCATTTGATTATCAAACTTTTGAAGAATTTTCATCTGCCAATGTTTTTGACGGCAAATCACTTCTGGAAATTTGGGGTAACATTGTGATTGAAGATATTAACGGTTGTGATCCTATGGAAATGGTAGAAATGTATTTGTCGAGACGAGGTGGTATGGGAGCTCCACAATAATTTCTGAACAAAAAGAAAAAGTTAAACAAATTTTAGTTTATCGAATAACGAACGCCGACAGTTTTTTTGGAAAATCTGTCGGCGTTAATTATTTGGTCACTGCGGAGTAATTCCACTCAATATGAGCAAATTGATTTGCGATTTCTCCGATAAGGACATCACGCTTTTTCAGCAAGTGCTTTTTTAGGATATTTTTACAGTAGCTTTTAAGTAAAAGTTCACTATTATAAATCAAAGCTTTATAATATAAATCAAAGATTTATATGGTTAAAAACGCCGATTTTTTGCATAATTTCGGCTTCTCTGCCGTTTGAGGTGAAAATAAGACTTTGCTTATAATGAGTGTGAATTAACTTAATAAGCCGTACAATTCTTGTATTGTCCTGTCGGGAGAATGATTCGTCAAAGACCATTGGCGGAAATTCCTTTTTGTAAAGCAGGGAAATAAGCGACATTCTGAGGCAGAGATAAGCGGCGTCTTTAGTTCCTGCGCTAAGTAAATCAAGGGGTTTGTTTCCGCTCTCCGTCTGAGCCGCCATTTCAAAGTCAGAGCCAACTCCAAGCTCACTGTATTTGCCGTCGGTTACGTTTGAAAACAGTCCTGCCGCATCTGCCGCAAGTCGTGGAGAAATACTGGCCCGAAGCTTTTCTCCTGCATTTATAAGAGAATTGTATGCAAGTAAATATGCTGCGTGTTTTTTGTAAAGGCTTTGATGTGTAAGCTTTAAAAGTTCAAGCTTATCACCTGCTTCTTTCGGGTCAATTGCTGTTGCAGAAAGAGCGACAAGTGACTTTTCAAGCTCAAGGCAGTTCTTTTCGAGTACGTCAGCCGCTTTACTTGAAAAGTCTGCTTCACGGCGCATTTCGGGAATCTGAGATGCATCAATTTCAGATAAATCAAGGCTTTCGTCAAGGCGTTGTAACAGCTCGTCTTCATCATATGCACGGAGTTGCGCATTTAGCTGAGAGAAAATTGTCTGCTCCTTGTCGTATTCGGCTTCTAAGGCTTCACGGCGTTTGTTGCCGTCATACATTATTTCAAGCTGGCCGTCAATCATCTCGGCATCTATATTAAATTCGCCGGAAAGTTCGGTATAAATTTCATTAAGCCTTTCCCGTGCACCTTCAAGTGTAACAGAAATAAACCTTGATGCTTCTCTTGCCTTTTCGTTGTTTGATACAATAGCATCTAGCTCGTCAAAGTTAAAGTCTGCCGTTATTTTACCGGCAAGTTTATATTCTCTTGCGGCGAAAATATATGAGGTTACGGATACTGCCGTGAGTACTGCACCGAGAGCAATTAATCCTTCCGCCGCCGGCTTGTGAAGCATTATAGGAAGTGCGCCGAGGGCTAATCCGCCAAGCCCTGCCAGTAAAAACAGCGTTGCTAAAACGATAAGTACAATGCCTTTTGTCTTGTGGGCGCTTTTTTGAGCTTTAAGTTCTTCTCTTCCGCCTCGTTCCTCGTACTCATCAAGCTTGTCGGAATACACGATATCGTTTTCCGCCGCCGCTTTTTTTTCTTCAAGCTCGGAAATTTCGGCGTTTATAGCTGCAATTGTATTTTTATATTCCTTAAGCTTTTCAATGTATATAGAGTTGTCATTTGTATTTTCAAGCTTTTGGCTTATTTCGTTCAGGGTGTTCTTTGTTTGATGCTTTTTTTCAAAAAGACTGAGAAGAGAGCGAATTTCAAACTGCTCAGCTTTTTTTGAAAGCTCTTCCGCTTTTTTGCGGGCTGATTGCAGCTTCTTGATTGAATCGTCGTGCTGCGCTTTCTTTTCAAGCAGTTCTTTATTGTTTTTTATTGCACGGGATAGTTCGCTCTCCGCCTCGGCACAGGCAATTTCCAAATCATAGAGTTTGCCGCCCTTTTCGTTTTTGTGAAGCAGAGCCGCTCTGGCTGCGTCAAGCTTTGCAAGTGCTTTGTCGGTGTTTACGCTTTCATCTGCAGAAAAAAGAATATTTTCTATACCCTCGTGAAGCTTGCCACCTCTTGATGCCGGAGATATGCCGCCAAGCTGAGAAACAAATGCCGTTGCTTCAAACATATCTGCATCTACACCGAAAAACAGCTCCCCGGGAGTTGTGTTGTCAAAAGCGTCTTTTATAGGCATACCCGTTTCGGCGTTTATTAACTGAAGTGCTTCACGGCGTCCGACAATTGCTCTCTCTATACGGAATTTTCCTTCATTTGTGGAAATGGTAATGCTTCCCGCTGCGCTTCCGGTGCGCCAAGAGAGCATACGGGCTTTTTCCTTAGACGTAACTCCATAGAAAATAAATTTTATAAATGAAGCGATAGTTGACTTTCCGCTTTCATTTGCACCCTCTATAATATTAACACCCTCGCCGAGTATAAGCTCTGTGCCGCTGAGCTTTCCGAAGGTATCAATGTAAATTTTTTCTATAAACATATATTTCTTGTGGCTTTCCTTTTTGAAAGCTTCCTTTCGGGATTGTTATCTTACTTTTTAAGGCTATTTAGAGGAAAAATCAATTATTTCCTCACCGTTCATAGCTGCCATACCGTAACGTAATGCCATTGCAGCAATTTCACGCTCGTCTTTGTCGGGGCTGTTTAACAAATGCTCAAGCTCCCTGTAAAATTCACCCTTGATTGTGGGGGCGTCACGAAGGGAAGAACTGTCTTTGTCCGGTACTGTATCGTCAATTGGGTCGAAAATATATAATCTGGTGAACTGCTCCCGCAAATAAGCTTCAGAGAGCTTAAATTCGCTTGAAACATTACCTGAGAGTCTTAGCCTGAGGGCTATATTTTCATCGTAATGCTTTTGCTCAATAAAACGAGAAACCATTTCTACAATATCCGAATTTGATTTAGCACCGCTAACGTCAATAGAATCAATTATATATTTGCGTTTTGCAAAGGGGACTAATTTACCGCTGAAGTCAAGGACAGGCTTTTTGTCAATTAATATGAGCAAAGCGCCTTTTTCACCTGTTTCATCAAAGCCCCTGCCTTCAAGACACCCGCTGTAAGACACATATCCGTTTCCGATTTTCTCAAAGCCCTTATGAGTATGTCTGTGGCCGAGGGCAACATAGTCAAACCCACAAGCCGCAAGCTGTCTTTTTGGAATATTGCAGTATACCCCGTCGCCGTCAAGCTCTCCGTGGGCAAGAAGGATATTTATGCAGCTTTTGTCTTCGACAGTAAAATCGCCGAGAGGACAGCTCTCCATAATCTCTTTATCAAATGCCCAACCGTATATTTTTACGTTCGATTCGGGAAAATCAAAGTAAGTCAATTCGGGGGAACTAAATATATAAACATTTTCGGGAAAATCGTAGCTTCTGTAGTAACTTGCTTTAGTATAAGGGTCGTGGTTACCGGGAGCAATTATTATTTTGCAATCGGGGATAGAGGCAAATTCCCGGCATAAAAGCGCAATGGTGTCCGGACTGACAAATAAACTGTCAAATAAATCTCCCGCAATCAGAAGAAAATCCGCTTTATTCATTTTAACAGACATAGTGAGTGACGTGAAAGTTGCACAAAGTTCCCGTCTTCGCTCGGCTGAAGATGCGCCGGTCAGAGCAGTCAGCGGACTGTCAAGGTGTAAATCTGCTGTATGTATAATTTTAATCATTTGAAACTCCGTTTTGTGATTTAATACTGAATATAACACTTATATTATACTACAAAAAAACTCATATTGCAAGAGAAAACAACATTAGAATAAAAAATGGCTGCTGTGTAAAAAATGCACAGCAGCCAAAGAACTTTTTAGTTTTGTATTTGCCAAAATAAAGCCACTCAAGCTTTGTTTGTGTCCGGCAGGGAAGTCGTTTTAACTTTTTGCCGTGTCATCAATCGGGTTGAAAATGTAAAGCTTCGGGAACTGCTCTTTTAGGTAGTCTTCCGAAATTTTGAAATCATTTGAAAGGTTACCGAAAAGTCTAAGACTAAGCGGGGTATTTTCATCATAATGATTTTTTTCAATATGTTCTGAAATCATTTTTATAATGTCCGAATTTGACTCAGCGCCGCTAACGTCGAGGGAATCAGAGGTATATTTGCGCTTTGTAAATGAAACAAATTTGCTGTTGAATTCAAGAGAGCCTTTCTTATCAATTTCAATAAAAAGAGCGCCTTTTTCGCCTGTTTCATCTAAATTAAAGGCTCTGCCTTCAATACAGCCGCTATAAGCGAGGTATCCGTCCCCGATTTTCTCAAAGCCTTTGTGAGTATGTCTGTGCCCGAGGGCAATATAGTCAAAACCGCAATCTGTCAGCCGGTTTTTCGGGATACTGAAACGCGCTACTGCACCGTCAAGCTCTCCGTGCGCAATAAGTATATTTATTCGGCTGTTGTTGTCAACCTTAAAATCGACGAGAGGGCAGTGGTCCATGGTTACTGAGTCAATTGCCCAGCCGTATATTCTCACGCTCGATTCGGGAAAATCAAAAAATGATAATTCAGAGGAAGTAAACAAATAAACGTTTTCGGGAAATTTGCAATCAAGGTATGGGTTTGTTTCGGTATATGGATCGTGGTTACCGGGAACGATTATTATTTTGCAATCGGGGATAGAGGCAAACTCCCGGCATATTAGTGAAAGAGTGTCGTCAGAAACACAAGAGCTTTCAATTAAATCTCCTGCAATGAGAAGAAAATCAGGGTTGCTTGTTTTTACCGCCGCCATAAACGATGTGAAAGTTGACAAAATATCTTCTCTGTACTTGGCGGGAGAAGCATTTCCTAAAACCTTAGGAAGCTTGTCAAGGTGAAAATCTGATGAATGTATAATTTTAATCATTTAAAACTCCGCTTTGTAATTTAATGCTGAATGCCATATCTATTGTACAACAAAAAAACTCATATTGCAAGAGAAATAAATTCCGGAATAAAAAAGCTGCTGTGCATTTTTGCACAGCAGCCAAATAGTTATTCTTCTGTTTTTTCCACTTTAATACAAAGCTCGGAAAGAGCCTTCGCATCGGGAAGGGCAGGTGCGCTTGTCATAAGTTCTGAAGCGTTTTGCACCTTTGGGAAAGCAATTACATCTCTGATATCATCAAGACCGAGAACAAGCATTACAAGACGGTCAAATCCAAACGCCATACCTGCGTGAGGCGGAACGCCGTACTTAAAGGCTTCGAGAAGGAAACCGAATTTTTCATTTGCTTCTTCTTTTGTAAGACCAAGTAAGTCAAACATCATTGACTGAATTTCGGAGTCGTGAATTCTGACTGAACCGCCGCCGATTTCCGTACCGTTTAATACAATGTCATAAGCCTTTGCTCTGATTTTTCCGGGGTCGGTATCAACAAACTTTAAGTCTTCTTCCATTGGCATTGTGAAGGGGTGGTGCTTTGCATAGTAGCGGCCGTCGTCCTCGTCGTATTCGAGAAGCGGGAATTCTGTTACCCAAAGGAATTTATAGTCATCTGCACGGAGTATTCCAAGACGTTTTGCTATTTCACATCTCAGAGCGCCGAGAGAGTCAAATACAACGGTATTCTTTGCGGCAACAATAAATACAATGTCATTTTCACCTGCTCCAAGCTTTTTGAGAACAGCTGCATTTTCCTCATCTGTTAAGAATTTTGCGTAAGATGAGGAAACTTCTCCGTTAACGTTCTTGTACCAAGCAAGTCCCATTGCCTTGTAGGATTTAACAAATTGTGTAAGCGAGTCAATTTCTTTGCGGGAGAACTTAGACGCCTCACCGTTAATTACAATAGCTCTTACAGAGCCGCCGTTTGCAATGGCATCTGAGAATACCTTAAAGCCGCAGTTCTTGAGTGTGTCGGAAAGGTCGCAAAGCTCATAACCGAAGCGTATATCGGGCTTATCCGAGCCAAAACGCTCCATTGCTTCATTCCAGGTCATACGAAGGAACGGTGTTGGAAGGTCAACGCCTTTAAATTCCTTGAAAAGCTTTACAAGGAAATTTTCGTTAATCTCCATAACGTCATCTTCGGTTACATATGACATTTCAAGGTCAATCTGAGTAAATTCGGGCTGACGGTCTGCACGGAGATCTTCATCTCTGAAGCAGCGTGCAATCTGAATATATCTGTCAAAGCCGGAAAGCATAAGAAGCTGCTTATAAAGCTGAGGAGATTGGGGAAGTGCATAGAATTTGCCGGGGTGAACACGGCTTGGAACGAGGTAGTCACGAGCTCCCTCGGGAGTGGGCTTTATAAGGCAGGGGGTTTCGATTTCAAGGAAACCGTTTTCCATGTAGTAATCACGCACGATCTTTGCAATCTTCGAGCGTGCGATGATGTTTGACGCAAGGTCGGGACGGCGAAGGTCAAGGTAACGGTGCTTGAGTCTAAGCTCCGGCTTAACGTCGCTGTTTTCAACTATCTCAAAGGGAGGAGTTGCGGATGCGGAGAATACCTTTATCTCGTCAACGGCAACCTCAATCTCACCTGTGGGGATATTCTTGTTTACAGCACCCTCTCCACGCGCTCTTACAACGCCCTTGGCGCAAATAGAGTATTCCGAGCGAAGTGTGAACGCTGTGTCGAACACAGCCTTGTCTGTGT
>JAZNAB010000081.1:0-6099 GCA_045586285.1 Candidatus Flemingiibacterium sp.
AGATAATAGCCCGACCTCTTTCAAAGCTAATATCTGGCAAAGTAACGTCAGCCTTGGAACAAATAATAGAGTTTGCTTTTTCGGGTAACTTTAAAAGCTCTCTATTAACAGACTGACCGACAGAAAAATTATGGGATATCACTTTTGCAGGCATTTGAACATCAATAGGTTTCATAAGACAACTGTAAATATTTTCAGTTGAATAAGCATCAAGGATTAGCTCTGTAGTTTCTGCTCCCAAAAGCGTTAATAATAATTCGCAGGTTGCATCAACCAAAGTTATTCGTCTTTCCCCGTAAGAATCATCAGCGACTTCTGTTTTTATTTCTATTGGAACAATAGAAGCATATGCACTTAATTCTGCTTTATCGGAGCGGACAAAATATTCAGCATAATCATCCGCATTTACCATATGGTTAATAGGTATTTTTCTTGAAAAGCTTCTGTATGTTCCATCTTTTGCAAGGTAAATAATATCAATATATGCATCGCCTTTTATTATAACGGAAAAATCACCGTTATCCGATTGTGTTCTTGCTTCCAAAAACCGAATACACATATCTGATGAAACAACACTGTCAATTGGCGGTTGAGCGGCATCAATTTCCAAACTGTCAGATATGGAAATTGGCTCACAGTTAAAGGTTCTCTGACGTTTTGAGAGAACTGTTTTAGTCAGTTTTTCAGGAATGTTATCTGACATAGATCCCTCAAATTCAATAGCAGGCTCACAGGGCATAACTGAAGAAATATTTATATCCGTATTTATAGTAGAGCGAATTGATATTTTTCTGGGATTCGAGAGCCTGGCATTACAAGCTTGAATACTTGGAATCATAATTATATTGGCATCGTCAAGACTTTCGAGTTCACCAAGCGCACCTGCCCATTCACCTGCAAAATGAACACAGTGGAGAGTATCGGTTTCGCTTCCTTCTGCAGAAAATAACACTGAGTAATCCACAGCTCCGTTATATTCAAGTTTTTTTCCTTGAATAAATCTACTTATGATAGTAGGTTTAGCACTTATTCTCAGTATTTTTTTTACATCGGGAAAAATGTCAGGTAATATGTAATCTGCATTGAGTTCTGAGGGAACATAACCGTTAAAGGTGGTTAATTGCAGATATTGATGAGGAAAAGACGCTTTCTTGTTCATATATGTACACCATCCTTTTGGACTTTTTGTACAATATATGCGTTTTTCTTTTATTTAATTCCTGTACATTATAAAATTCAGAAAAGTTCTACTATAAATTTAACAACTTGAGAACCAAAGGTCATTATAAGGCCGGCGGTAATAACTCCTGCAAAGATTGAAACTATAGATTTTGTCTTTTTCATATCGAATATTGATGCAACAAGAGCACCTGTCCAGGCTCCTGTTCCGGGCAGAGGAATTGCAACGAACAAGAACAGCCCCCAGGTAGCATATTTATCAATTTTTGGACGGTATTTGTTTGCTTTTTCAAACATAAAATTCGAAACCTTAGAAAAAAGGGAAATTTTACATTTTCTCATCCAGGATAGAACTGATTTAACAAAAAATATAATAAATGGAACAGGAATACAGTTTCCGATTATTGATACAATAAGTGTAAAATGCCAAGGAAGCCCCATAGCTGTTCCAATCGGAACAGCTCCTCTGAGCTCAATTAATGGAACCATTGATACAAAAAATAGTGATAAATACTTTACAAATAAAGACATATCTTACCTCAGTTATTTATTGGTACAATCCATTCTATCTTGCCGCCAAAAACAAAAATCAGAGTTAAAACGGCAGCTATAATTAGTAATAATCCGATTATAGACAGAATAATTGTGGTTTTGCTGAATTTATAGCTTTCGCTGCTTTTTTCTATACATCCTGTCTCTTTCAGTGCAATGGAAATCGGTTTATAAATAATAAGTACAATTGAAGCATTTATTATAGCCTTAAGGGCATTAAAGGGAAGAAGCAACGGAATTATCATAGAAGCAATTGCTGAAACAGGAAGTTTTGTGTATATAGGTGTTATAATAAGATTTAAGGGGATCATAACAGCTGTAGTAATAACAACAGAAGCAAAAAGACCAATCACCGCACCCGCCATAGTCTTTTTAATTTTTGGTGCATATTTGTATATTGAGCTTCCAACAGCAGCAAAAACTGCAGTGGAAATAAAATTCATAAGAAATCCCCAAAATTGAGTGCTGCTTATTGCAAACATTTCAATTAAGGAAACAATAAGGGATATTACAATTCCTTGAAATGGGTTTATAATCATAGATGCTACCAAAATAATAGCGTCTTTAACGTCAAAAGATAAAAAACCGCCAATACCTCCGATATGTAATACAAAAAGGCTGGCGAATGATAGTGCTGCAAACATTGCAAGCACAACGTATTTTTTTATTTTACTGTTTTTCATTTTTATCCTCCATTAATATGTAATATGAAGATAAAAAGGTTAAGGGTAACAACATTTCTATCTTCTCTCATCCGGACTTTACCGTCGGTACAGGAGTTTCACCTGTTCGGCAACACTGGGTTGTTAGTGGACTTTACCACCGGTATGGAATTGCACCAATCCACGAAGATATTAATTTCAGGGAATTGCCTAGGCAATTCCCTGAATTAACATTAATTAAATTTACGCAATGATTTCAGAAACAACGCCTGAACCAACAGTTCTGCCGCCTTCACGAATAGCAAGACGAAGACCCTTTTCAATAGCGATAGGAGTGATAAGTTCAACAGTCATATCAACGTTATCGCCGGGCTTGCACATTTCAACGCCTTCAGGAAGGTTGATGATACCGGTAACGTCTGTTGTTCTGAAGTAGAACTGAGGTCTGTAACCGGAGAAGAAAGGCTTTTGACGGCCGCCTTCTTTTTCAGTAAGAACGTAAACCTGAGCTACGAACTTTGTGTGGGGGTTAACAGAAGCGGGCTTACAGAGAACCTGTCCACGCTCGATTTCATTCTTCTGAACACCACGGAGAAGAGCACCGATGTTGTCACCAGCTTCAGCAGAGTCAAGAAGCTTGTGGAACATTTCGATACCTGTAACAACAGTCTTCTTTCTTTCTTCTGTAAGACCGATAATTTCAACTTCTTCGTTAAGCTTGATAACGCCACGCTCTACACGACCGGTAGCAACTGTACCACGTCCGGAGATAGAGAATACGTCTTCAACAGGCATAAGGAAAGGAAGTGTGTCGTTTCTTTCAGGAGTAGGAATGTACTCGTCAACTGTCTTCATAAGTTCAAGAACAGGAGCGAATTCAGCAGAGCTGAGGTCTGTGCTTTCAGAGAGAAGAGCTTCACGAGCAGAACCACGAACGATAGGAGTATCGTCGCCCGGGAAGTCGTACTCGTTAAGAAGGTCACGAATTTCCATTTCAACGAGATCGAGAAGTTCTTCGTCGTCAACGATATCGCACTTGTTCATAAATACAACGATTGAAGGAACGCCAACCTGACGAGCAAGAAGAACGTGCTCACGAGTCTGCTGAAGAGGACCGTCAGTACCAGCAACAACGAGGATTGCGCCGTCCATCTGAGCTGCACCTGTAATCATATTCTTTACATAGTCAGCGTGGCCGGGACAGTCAACGTGTGCATAGTGACGATTGTCGGTTTCATACTCAACGTGTCTTGTGTTGATTGTGATACCACGTGCCTTTTCTTCAGGCGCATTATCAATCTGATCGTATGCAAGGGACTCGTTATTTCCGTTTGCAAGAGAGAGAACCTTAGTGATAGCTGCAGTAAGAGTTGTTTTACCGTGGTCAACGTGACCGATAGTACCAATGTTTACATGGGGTTTTGTTCTTTCGAATTTAGCCTTTGACATTTTAAATTTCCTCCTTAAAAATGAGCTTTAATTTATTGTGTTGGAAACCGCTTTCTGCGGCTTAAAACCTAATTTTTGAGGTGAGGCATAAAAAGATTTATGCCTGTTTGCCTCTTTCAGCAATAATCTTTTCCTGAATGGACTTCGGAACTTCAGCGAAGTGGCTGGGTTCCATTGAATAAAGTCCACGTCCCTGTGTTCTTGAACGAAGGTCGGTTGCATAACCGAACATTTCTCCAAGCGGAACAGCACAGGTGATCTGAGTTGCACCATTGTCGTCATCCATAGTCTGAATCTGACCACGGCGTGAGTTGATATCTCCGATAACGTCACCGAGATAATCGTTAGGTGTAATTACAACAACCTTCATCATAGGCTCGGTAATAACGGGATCTGCCATCTTCATAGCTTCCTTGAAGCACATAGAACCGGCAATCTTGAACGCCATTTCTGACGAGTCAACTTCGTGGTAAGAACCATCGTAAAGTGTTACCTTAACATCAACAACGTTGTAACCTGCAAGTACACCGGTCTGCATTGCAGCCTGGATACCCTGGTTAACAGGTTCAATGTATTCCTTAGGAATAGCACCGCCAACAACCTTGTTTTCGAAGAGATAGCCTGCTCCGGGCTCATTAGGCTCAAGTATAATCTTACAATGACCGTACTGACCTTTACCACCGGACTGACGTGCATACTTGTGCTCGTGGTCGACTTTCTTTCTGATGGTTTCCTTATATGCAACCTGAGGCTTACCGATGTTAGCTTCTACCTTAAATTCACGCAAAAGTCTGTCAACGATAATTTCGAGGTGCAATTCACCCATACCTGCGATGATGGTCTGACCTGTTTCATCGTCGGTGTAAGTTCTGAATGTTGGGTCTTCTTCAGCGAGCTTTGCAAGTGCAATGCCCATCTTTTCCTGACCTGCTTTGGTCTTAGGCTCGATAGCAACACGGATAACAGGTTCCGGGAATTCCATAGATTCAAGAATGATCGGATGGTTTTCATCGCAGAATGTGTCACCGGTTGTAGTATTCTTTACACCGATAACCGCAGCGATATCGCCTGAATAGCAGGCATCAATATCTTTACGGTCGTTAGAGTGCATCTGAAGAATTCGTCCGAAACGTTCCTTGGAATCCTTGGTGGAGTTATATACGGTTGTACCGGATTGAACAACACCTGAATAAACTCTGAAGTAACAGAGCTTACCAACGAATGGGTCGGTCATAATCTTGAATGCAAGAGCAGAGAAGGGAGCTTTATCGTCAGAAGGACGTTCGTCTTCTTCCTCTGTTCCGGGGATAATGCCCTTAATAGCAGGTACGTCAAGGGGAGAGGGCATAAAGTCTACAACTGCATCGAGGAGTTTCTGTACGCCCTTGTTTTTATAAGAAGTTCCGCAAACAACGGGAACAATCTTGTTATCAATAGTTGCTTTACGAAGCGCAGCTTTAAGTTCGTCTACTGAAATTTCTTCGCCTTCACAGTAGCGCATAAAGAGATCTTCGTCTGTTTCGCAGATGGATTCAACCATCTTAGTACGGTATTCTTCTGCCTGTTCAAGCATATCAGCGGGGATTTCTTCAACACGCATATCTTTTCCGAGATCATCGTAGTAAACGTCCGCCTTCATTTCCATCAGGTCAACGATACCTTTAAAGGTTTCTTCTGCTCCGATTGGAAGCTGAATCGGCACTGCATTTGCTTTAAGGCGATCTTTAAGCATTTGTACTACTCTGTAGAAGTTGGCGCCCATAATATCCATCTTGTTGACATAGCACATACGTGGTACACGGTACTTGTCAGCCTGACGCCAAACGGTTTCGGACTGAGGCTCAACGCCACCCTTTGCACAAAGGACAGTTACAGAACCGTCAAGTACTCTGAGTGAACGCTCAACTTCAACGGTGAAGTCAACGTGACCGGGGGTATCAATAATGTTAATACGATTGTTGTTCCAATGACAAGTTGTAGCAGCTGAGGTAATTGTGATACCACGCTCCTGCTCCTGTGCCATCCAGTCCATAGTTGCGCCGCCGTCGTGAGTCTCGCCCATCTTGTAGTTAACGCCCGTATAGAAAAGTATACGCTCGGTTGTGGTGGTTTTACCAGCATCAATGTGAGCCATAATACCTATATTACGGGTTCGTTCAAGCGGGTATTCTCTTGGCATATTTATTATCTCCTTTCAAGAAATTCGTGTGAATAAAATTAATATCTGTAGTGTGCAAACGCCTTGTTTGCTTCTGCC
>JAZNAB010000082.1:0-8469 GCA_045586285.1 Candidatus Flemingiibacterium sp.
TATTGATATAAATATTATATCGGAGGGAAAAACAATGTTAGATATAAGAATTGAAAAAACAACTACTCCAAAAGAAAAGCCGGATTATGATAAGCTTGGCTTTGGAAATTATTTTACCGACCATATGTTTATGATGAACTATACAGAGGGTAAGGGTTGGTATGATGCTCGTATAGTACCGTATCAGAACTTTAGTCTTGATCCTGCTGCTATGGTTTTCCATTATGCTCAGGAAATTTTCGAGGGCTTAAAGGCATACAGAACTCCAAAGGGAGATATTCAATTATTCCGCCCCGAAAAGAATTTTGAACGTATGAATCGCACAAATGAACGTATGTGTATTCCTGCTGTTAATGTTGAGGATTGCATTTATGCGCTCAAAACACTTGTAAATGTTGACTCTGATTGGGTTCCTACCAAAGAGGGCACATCTCTTTACATTCGTCCGTTTATTTTTGCAACTGACGCTCATCTTGGAGTGCACGTTGCTAAAAACTACATTTTCTGTATTATTCTTTCTCCTGTAGGTTCATATTATGCCGCAGGAATTAATCCCGTAAAGATTTACGTTGAAACAGAATATGTTCGTGCAGTAAGAGGCGGTACAGGCTTTACAAAGTGCGGCGGAAATTATGCTGCATCTTTAATCGGTCAGCAAAAGGCAGAAAAACTCGGATATGCACAGGTACTCTGGCTTGACGGTATTGAGCATAAGTATATTGACGAAGTTGGCGCTATGAACGTATTTTTCGTAATTGACGGAGAGGTTATAACTCCTACCCTTGAAAGCGGTTCTATTCTTCCCGGTGTTACAAGAATGTCTTGTATAGAGCTGTTAAAGAGCTGGGGATATAAAGTTTCCGAACGCCGTTTGTCTATTGACGAGGTTATAGAGGCTCAGAAGTCCGGAAAGCTTGATGAAGCTTTCGGTACAGGTACAGCCGCAGTTATCAGCCCTATCGGAGAGCTTAACGATAACGGAAATAAGATGATTATTAACAATGGCAAGATCGGCGATATTGCAAATAAGCTTTATGATAGCCTTACCGGTATTCAGTGGGGACGTCTTGAAGATACTATGGGTTGGACTGTTAAAGTTAAATAAGCTCAGTATTGCATAATTTTATCAAAAAAGCTTTATGCAAAATATTGTTTGTTGTCATTGCCGACAACTTTTGAAAAAATTTGAAAGTAGCATTGACAATGTAATAATATCGGGTGTATAATGTTGTATGTGCCGTGTAAACGGCACATACAATTTTTTTGTAAAACTGACATTGATTTTTGCCTTTTGCGGCAGATTGGAGTTTTTATGATATCAGATTTTATCAGAATGATGAAAAATGAATTTGCAGACTATAACCTCTCAAAGTTTATGAAGGATTTACTTGCCGGTTTAACAGTTGCAGCAGTTGCACTCCCACTTGCACTTGCCTTTGGTGTCGCGAGTAATGCGACAGCGGCGGCAGGACTTGTAACTGCAATTATTGCGGGTGTTATAATCAGTTTTTTATCCGGTGCATCATTCCAAATCTCAGGACCAACAGGTGCTATGAGTGCAGTACTTATTACGATTGTATCTGCACATGGCCTTAACGGAGTATTTCTTGTATGCTTTATTGCCGGTTTAATTTTGCTTGTATGCGGACTTTTCAAACTTGGAAAGCTTGTAACACTTATTCCTCGCCCTGTAATTACGGGCTTTACCTCAGGTATTGCAGTAATAATTGCTCTTGGGCAGGTTGACAACTTTTTCGGTACAACTTCTGTTGGCGAAAGCGCTGTTGAAAAACTGATTTCTTACGGTAAACTTGGATTTAAACCGGATTTATATACCGTTATTCTCGGACTTATTGTTGTTGGTATAATGATAGTTTGGCCGAAAAAATGGAATTCAAAAGTGCCTTCATCTCTTGTGGGAATTATTGTTTCCACGGTTATATACGTTATTTTCCGTTTTGACGGAGTTGCAACTGTAGGGGAAATTCCAAAGCAGCTTTTCCTTGAAGACAGATTTTCACTTTCGGGTATTGAATGGAGCGCTATAGGATCACTTATACCGTCTGCTGTGACTGTTGCTGCGCTAGGTATGATAGAAAGTTTGCTTTGCGGTGCATCTGCTTCCAGAATGAAAAATGATCCCTTTAATGCAGATATTGAGCTTGTGGCTCAAGGTATTGGTAACATTATAATTCCGTTTTTTGGCGGTGTACCGGCAACTGCCGCTATTGCAAGAACAAGTGTTGCTATTAAATCGGGTGCTCAGACTCGTCTTACAGGTATTTTCCACGCAGTATGGCTTCTTGCGGCAATGTTTTTGCTTGGCGGAGTAATGGCGCTTGTGCCTATGTCTGCTCTTGGCGGTGTACTTATAATGACTGCGTGGCGTATGAATGAGTGGAGTGCTATTAAATATATGTTCAGAAAACGTTTCGTGGGTGCAATACTCCAGTTTTTTGTAACAATGTTTGCAACTGTAATTTTTGACCTTACAATTGCGATAATCGTAGGAATTGTATTTTCACTTCTTGTTTACATAAAAAATTCCGCAAGTCTTAAAGTTACAAGTGCAAAGATTGACCCGGAAAGAATCAGCGGCAGAGGTACTCTTGGCAGGGGACACGAAAAAGGAAGTGTTCTTTATGTAACAGGAAGCATTTTCTTTGCTAACATTCAGACACTTACAAAAGCATTTGAAGATCTTGACGATTCAAAAGAAGTGGTCGTTTGCCTTAGAGGCGTACCGGATGTTGATATATCCGCTATAGAAACAATTGAGGAAATTTGTACACAAATGCATAATAAGGGAAAGAGAATTATATTCTGTGCCCTTAGTGAAAAGGTTGAAAATTCATTTAGAAAGAGTGGGCTTTATGAGGAGCTTGGAGAGTCAAGTTTCTATAGCAGCATTACAACTGCTTTACTTTCGGATAGTGAATAAACGGGAAAAATAATACTGATATAAAAATAAGAGGGTTGCCATAGGCAGCCCTCTGTTTTTTGCCGGTAATATTACAAACGATTAATATCCTCTTGGCTAACTGTCATTACATTGTTATCGGTAAGAATTCTGGCGATGTCCTCTTTTCCCATATCCTGCGAATTAAGACGAAGTACCATAATTGCTTTGCTTCCGATATTATAATTGAGTGAATACATATACTCAATAGAAATATTATTCTCTTCAATAACTGCAAGTGCGCTGTCAAGCCCTGCCGGTTGATTTGGAACTGCAATTCCGATAACGTGATTGGTTTTTGACATAAATCCGTTTTTACTAAGAGCGTTTGTTGCAGTTTCTATATCCTTTTCCCGCACAACGATGCGGACAATTCCGAAGTTTGTGGTATCTGCAATGGATAATGCCAACATATCAATATTGTTTTGTGCTAAGAGTTTTGTAAGTGAACGCAGTGTTCCTTTGTTATTTTCCAGATAAACTGAAATCTGATTAATTAACATAATTATTATCCTTTCTTATTTGTTATTTGTAAGACCACGATTATCAATAATTCGTTTTGCTTTACCTTCGGAGCGAGGAATGGATTTCGGCGGAACAAGCTTAACGTTAGCGGCAATACCTACAACAGATTTGATTTGTTCTGTAATAGCACGTTGGATTTTTTCAATGTCGGAAACTGTATCAGAGAAAATTTCGTTTGTAAGTTCAACTTGAACCTCGAGTCTGTCAGTAGAATTTACACGGTCAACCACAAGCATATAGTGAGGAGAAACACCGGGAATACGAAGAAGCACTTCTTCAATTTGGCTTGGAAATACATTAACACCACGAATAATGAGCATATCGTCAGTTCTTCCTGTAATTCGGCTCATTCGCAAATGGGTTCTTCCGCAAGAGCAGGGTGTTTCATCAAGGGTACAAATATCGTGTGTACGATAACGAATCATAGGCATACCTGTCTTGGTAATTGTAGTAAATACGAGCTCTCCGCTTGCACCGTAAGGTAAAACCTCACCTGTGTTGGGGTCAACTATTTCTGCAATAATGTGGTCTTCATTTACGTGCATACCGTTTTTGGCGGCACATTCAAATGCAACACCGGGACCTGCGATTTCGGTAAGACCATAGATATTATAGGCATTGATATCAAATAGTGTTTCTAACTTTTCTCTCATTTCCTCTGTCCAGGGTTCTGCGCCGAAGCAGCCTGATTTAAGCTTGAATTCCTTGGGATCATACCCCATTTCTTTCAAGGATTCGCCAAGGAAAATTGCATATGAAGGCGTACAGCAGAGCATCGTTGCACCAAGGTCGTGCATCATCATTAACTGTCTTTGTGTATTTCCGCTTGACATTGGAATAACCATTGCGCCTACTGCTGTAGCACCCTGGTGTGCTCCGAGTCCGCCGGTAAATAAGCCATAGCCGTATGTAACCTGTATAATATCATCTTTTCCGGCACCTGCGGCAGTAAGTGAACGGGCAACCATTTCTGTCCAAACATCAACGTCATTTTGAGTATAGCCTGATACGATAGGCTTTCCTGTTGTTCCCGATGAGCCTTGAATTCTTATAATTTCGGATTTGTCAACGGCAAGGAGTCCATATGGGAACTCATCTCTAAGATCTGTTTTGTTGGTGAATGGCAAAAGGTGCAAATCGTCAACTGAATTAATATTTTCGGGCTTTACGCCTGCCTCGTCCATTCTTTTGCGATACATCGGTACATTTTTATAAACGTGCTCCACAGTTGCTCGAAGACGTTTGGTTTGAATGTCACGAATAGCAGCTCTATCCATACATTCTATTTCCGGATTGAAAATTTTGTTTTCTGCGATTTTCATAATAATTCTCCTTTTTATTTGTTTATTAATTCAATTTTGATGAAATGCTATTGCCGTATATCCGGCAATCTTTTTGCCGAGATCATCTGTGATTGATACGGTATAATGACCGAGAGTTCTTCCTTCTTTGTCCGTTTTACAAGTAGCAATCAGCTTTGTTCCCTTTGAAAGTGAATAGTAACGAATATTACATTCGATAGCTACAGACGGCACGCCCGAATAATTTGATGCTATCGCAAAGGCAAAATCCGCAAGGGTGAAAATTGCACCGCCCATTACGCCGCCGTGTGCGTTCAAAAGTTTGTCGGTTATAGGCATTTCGCATACGACCTTTTCGTTACTTGCCTCGGTGATGACACAACCTGCCGCTGTGGCAAATCTGTCATTTTTGTATTCTTCTCTTAATTTTTCAAGGATTGTTGTATTATCCATTATAATCTCCATTCCGCTGCCTGTGGCGGCACAAATATTCCTTTATTTCTCTGGTTTATCAAATATGCTTCTTCGTTTTGTGGAAAGCCGCATTTTTTCTCTCATTCCGTCGCTATCTTCACATTCAAGCATTTCACGGAAGTTGGATATTTCACCAATAAAGCTATCAATGCTGTCAAGGAGTGCTTGTTTGTTCATTATAAAAAGCTCACTCCACATCTTATCATTGATTTTAGCAATACGGGTAAGATCACGGAAGGAATCACCGGTGAATTTTTCAAGTCCCGGCGTACTGTTGCAGTTCATAAGACATACCGCAATACAGTGGGTGAGCTGAGAAAGAAAAGCAATCATCTCATCGTGCTCTTTGGGTGTCAGCTCACTGATTCGGCTAAAACCTAGGATTTCGCCAATTTGTTTACAAATATCGACTGCCTTGGCAGTATTTTTTTCGGTAGGAGTTACAATGTAGTTAGCTCCTATAAAAACATCAGGACTGCTGAACGTGATTCCGCTTTGCTCACGGCCTGCCATTGGGTGAGCCGCAATAAACTCAACATCATCACGAAGAATATTCTGCACCTTTTCAACTATTCCGCTTTTGACGCCCGTTACGTCGGTAATCAGTGTTCCGCTGTTAAATAAATGCTGATTTTCTTCAATCCATTTCATAAAAATTGTAGGATAGAGAGCGAATACAATCAGTTCCGAGCTTTTAATTAAATTTTCGTCAAGCTCTGTTGTTCCGTATGAAATCATTTTGTTGCTGAGAGCATAGTCAATATCGGCCTGTTCTTTAGTGATAGCTGAAACATTGTAACCTGCTCTTGTAAGACCTGCCGCATAGCTTCCGCCAATGACACCCAGACCTATTATTAAGATTTTTGTGTCCTTATTAAGTGTCATTGCTGTTTCACCTCAATTCCAAGCTGCCCCAAATGGTCGAAAAACGTGGGATAGCTTTTTGCAATCGCTTCTGCACCGTCTATTTTTCCGCCTGTGAGAGTGCAAAGTACACAAAGAGCCATAACAATACGGTGGTCATTGTGACCGTACAGCATTTGATTGGGCGGGTGAAAATCTAGGGGCTCTATAATAACCGAATTTTCATTTACAGTAACTTTTGTGCCGAATTTTCTAAGCTCTTCTGCCATAACTTGTGCACGGTCACTTTCTTTTATTTTAAGCCGCTTTGTATCTAGAAATACGCCGCCGTTTTTTGCTGCGGCAACAGCAAATAATATTGGTGCAAGGTCAGGGCAATTTTCAATGGAAATTGTGGGCGTTCCCACCTCAAGCTCCTTAAACAGTTTTGGATAGATTGCATCTCCTTGTATACTGTTTGCTTTTAATCCATCAATCTTAACTGTACCGCCAAACAGATTCAGCGCATCCGGAAACGCCGCACCGGAAGCATCTCCCTCAACAGTTACATCGGCAGTCTTATAAGTCTGACCGCCTTTTATTTGCAAGGTTTGATCATCTGACCATACGGCACGCACTCCGAATAAATTCAGCGCATCTATGGTTAAATCAATATAAGAACGGCTTTCTACCTTGGTTGTTAATTTGATAATACTGTCACCTTCCGCCAAAGGAAGTGCAAAGAGAAGGCCGCTGACAAACTGACTGCTGACATTGCCGGGGATAGTGTATTCTCCGCTTTTTAGCGGACCGCAGATTGTAATTCCGGTGTTATCATTTAAATAGGTAAACCCTTTTTCTGCTGACAGAGATTCATAAACCGTCATTGGTCTTTGCATAAGTCTGTCTGCTCCTTTGAAAAAGACTTTGTTTCCCGAAAGCATAGCAATCGGGAGTAAAAAGCGGAGCGTACTTCCGCTTTCACGGCAGAAAAGTGTGTCAGTGGGTTTTGCTTTTTTTATATTAATGCCGTGTATAGTGACGTCATCGCCTTTTATCTCAAACTTTGCACCAAGGGCGCTAAGACAATCTATAGTTGCAAGTACGTCTTCACAATTAGATACTGCGTGAACCGTGCTTGTTCCCTCCGTCATTGCAGCAGCAATCAAAAGTCTGTGGGCAATACTTTTTGACGGCGGAGCTGTAATCTTACCTTTTGCCGTTGATTTTTCAATTTTTACTATCATTTGGCTTTTTCTCCAAGTAAATATTCAATTGCTTCAAAATAGCCGTCGATGCCGTGACCCATAATGGTTTTTTCTGCCGCAAGACGCACAAAACTTATTTGCCGGAAATCTTCACGCTTTGATACGTCGGAAATATGTATCTCAACTGTGGGTATTTTTACCGAATTCAATGCATCAAGCAGGGCAATACTTGTATGGGTGTATGCCCCCGGGTTAATAACAATACCGTCAGCTTTCTTAAAGTATGCTTCTTGTATTTTATCTACAAGATCGCCTTCGTGATTGGATTGGTAAGTTTCCAATATGTACTTTTGATTTTTTGAATGTTCCTTCAGCCGTTTTATCAGATTTTCGTAGCTTTCGGTACCGTATTTATCAGGCTCTCGAATTCCAAGCATATTTAGGTTCGGACCGTTTATTACATAAATTGTTTTCATCTGAAAAAATCCTCCATAATGCTGTTTCCTACCAACTCTGCTTCACAATTTGCATTTATTTGTACATCTGCAGAGGCTTTGTATATGGCGTATCTTTCGTTATATCGCTGTTTTATTGCATCTTTTGTGGTTGACAGAGGTCTGTCGTCAGTTGGAATTAAACATTCAAGCGGGCGGTCAATAAAGTAAATCCGTCCGTTTTCCGATAATGCCGCTATATTTTTTGCTTTTAGCGGAACTCCGCCTCCCGTGGCAATTATAACGCCCGTTTTTGAAGAAACCTCGCAGACAATCTCACTTTCAATTTCACGGAATTTTGCCTCACCGTGTAACTTAAATATTTCGGGAATGGTCAGCCCGACTTTTTCGGTGATTAGTGTGTCGGTATCAATTAATTCACGGCAAAGCTTTTTGGAAAGAAGGTTTCCAACCGTACTTTTACCGGAAGACGGCATACCGATAAGAACTATGTTTTGTTTCTCCCGCACGATTTTGGTGAATACACGTTCAAGCTCACCGCCTGAAAAGCTGCTGTCTGTGAAAATCTCTGCGGCACGAACAGCCTGAGCTACCAGCATATATAAACCGCCTTCTGCTGCAATTCCCCGAGCCTCAGCTTCCAAAATCATTGGCGTTTTCAGCGGATTGTAAACTGCATCAATGACACCGCAAAGTTTCGGAAA
>JAZNAB010000083.1:0-17287 GCA_045586285.1 Candidatus Flemingiibacterium sp.
TAATTCCTTATCAAAATATATTTTTTGTAAGATTATATGTCATATATAGATTTTTTATTTGAGGCTTTGATAGTAGCAAGTGCGAGGCACTCAAGAGAATCAACAAAAAAGCCGTTAAGCTTTTTAGATTTTTTAATTAGAGAAAGCTCTGTGCAGCCAAGAACTAGCTTTTCACAGCCGAGCTTTTTCATATTTTCGGCAACCATATAAAAGCTATCCATATCCGGCTCTTTACCGCTTTTTATTTCCCCGAAAATAATTTTAGTAATACGGTCCTGTTGCTCTTTTTCGGGAATGACACATTCAATACCGTGTTTTTCACAGTATTTTGCATAAGTGCCTGAAGCTACAGTTCCTTCAGTAGCAAGTAACCCAAACCTTTTAATTCCGTCTTTTTGGAGAGTTTTAACCGTTTCTTCGATTATATTTAAAATCGGAACATCAACAGCCTTTGCAAGTCCGTTATAAAAATAGTGAGCAGTATTGCAAGGAATTGCAATAACGTCTGCACCAAAAGCTACAAGCTTTTTAGAGTCCGCAAGCATAGCATCAAGTGGATCTTTATCTGATTTTCCCATAATAAACGATGATCGGTCGGGTGTTGTTGCACGGCTTGAAAGAACAAGGTCAATATGGTCGCTGTCACAATCCGCTTTTGTGAGAGATGTTAAAAGCTCGTAAAAGTATACGCTTGACATAGGGCCCATTCCGCCCAAAATTCCGAGAAGCATTACACGTCACTCTTTTCCATAATATTTTTTAAATTTTTTATATTGGTTAAATCCGTGTGCTAACAAGAAAAATACTCGTTTAGGATTCATAAAGCAATCGGGAGAATACCAAAGAGAACTTTTTGCTTTGCCGTTTTTTGAAAGTATCTTTGCCTCTTTGACACTTTCTTTATCACGGCAGAAATTATAGATTACTGCCTTTGGTATAGCGTGCCAAAAAACTTTGTTGTCGCAATAATAAGTATCGCCAAGATCTTTGTTATTTATATAATCTTCGACAATAAGTTTAGCAACATTAACACCTGCACTTGTAACATAATTATTACTTCTGCCAAGACGGAGATTAATTTCAAAAGCTCTGAACGTACCGTCACGTTCATCATATTTTATATCAAAGTTAGAATAACCAACATAGCCGATTTCTTCAAGGTATTCTTTAAAGCTCTCCATAAGCTCTCTGTCACATTCGGTTATGATTGCCGTGTGATTTCCAAGTCCCTTCGGAGTATGCTCTTCAAGAAGAACGTGTCCAAGGCAAAGCATCTTAACTTTACCTGATCTATCGGAATAAGCTGTAAGTACCCGCATCTTTGAATCATCACCGGGAATAGTATCCTGAAGAATTATTTTTTCAGGATAACCCGATGCATAAATAGTCCTAATAATCTCCTTTGCCTCGTCCTCACTATTTGCAAAATATACCTTTTTCATATTGGCAAAAGGATATTTCCAATAAAGTGCACTTGCAGACGGCTTGACTATAATGGGGTAATCAAAGCCAAGGCTTTGCGGGGCAAGAACATCATCAAGCACCGTTTCTTTTGAAATAACAACAGTTTTAGGATAAAGTATACCGTGTTTCTCGCAGTCCTCGTAAAAACTTGCCTTATATGCAAGTCTGCAGAAAAGCTCGGGGGAAATATATGGAACAATATAGGTTGGGCGAAGTTTGTCCCCGTAATGAATAAGCATATCGGCATAATCATCAGTACAGCCAAAAGCAATAAGCTTTGCTCCTTTATGTTCTTCTGCAAAACAAAGCAGTGTCTTAATCATAACTTCCGGATCATCTAGCTTTTCAACAGCAGTGAATTTTATAATTCTTGTGTAATTTGACGCACCGATTGCATAGCGGCCAAAGGCATATGATTTAATCTTATACTCCTCGTGAAAGGCTCTTGCAACGTTATAACAGTTAAGATCTGCACCAAGCAAAACAGGTATGATATTTTGAGGATTTTCTAGCATAATATTCTCCAATCCACCCTATTGGGCGAAGCTAATAAGCTCCTATTTTTCATCAATAAAAAAGCGTTTATACCAAACAAGGAAAACAAAAACTGTCCAAATTTTACGCTGATTGTTAGCTTTTCCGTCTTTGTGGTCGGACAAAAGCTTTAAAAGCTTGTTACGATCAAAAAATTCGGAAACATATTCAGCTAGAAAGGCCTCTTTTACTATGTTATAATATTTATCCTCACGAAGCCAAAATCTTATTGGTACAGGGAATCCCATCTTTTTTCGGTCAGCCCACTCGTCAGGAAGTGTCTTATTAGCGGCTTTTCTGAAAATGTATTTTGTGTTTTTACCGTTAATTTTATATTTGTGAGGAAGCGACTGAGCCTCTGTCATAACAACTTTATCAAGAAACGGCACTCTTAGTTCAAGCGAACTTGCCATACTCATTTTGTCAGCCTTCAAAAGAATATCTCCGGGTAGCCAAAGCTTAAGATCAAGATACTGCATCTTGTCAAGCTCGCTCTTATTCTTACAAGCGGCATATATTGGTGCAGTCACTTCTTTAACCGATGGCGCTTTTCTGTATTCTGAGGTTAAAATCGACAGAGCCTCTTTTTCTCGAAATACTTTAGCTTGACCGATAAAATAATCTTCAGGATTTCCGCTGCACTTGATTATTAAATCGTGCCCTTTAAAATACGGCAAATGTTTTGAAATATTTGCGGCAGCAACCCTTAAAAATTTAGGCAGCTTCTTATATTTTTGCATTACCGGAGTTTCATCGTACCACTCATAACCTGCATAAATTTCATCAGCGCCCTCACCAGAAAGTACGACAGTAACGTGCTCCTTGGCAAGTTTTGCTAAAAAATATAACGGAACAGACGACGGGTTGGACTGAGGCTCGTCCATATGATACTGTATATCAGAAATAGCATCAAAACACTCGTCTGAAGTAATTATTTTTTTATAATTTTCAATTTTCAGCTTATCCGAAAGCTCTTTTGCAAGATCGGTTTCATTGAATTTATCAAAATTAAATCCAACAGAAAAGGTTTTGTCAGGCATCAGCGCTGCAGTAATATAGCTTGAATCAACACCGCCGGACAAAAATGATCCTACCGGAACATCGCTTATTTTATGTGCTGCAACAGATCCATTGACCGTCTTATCAATTTCATTAACGTAAAAATCAAAATCAGCTTCAACCTCTGTAAAATCAACGTCCCAATATCTGACAGGCTTTATATCATCGTCGCAGTCAAGTTTGAGTTCAAAATAATGTGCGGGTGGAAGCTTATATACTCCCTCAAAAAACGTTTCGTCAAGTGCCGAATACTGAAAAGTAAGATATGGCCGAAGAGCCTTTTTATTAACTCGTTTTACAAAATCAGGGTGCTCTAAAAAGCTTTTGATTTCCGAGCCGAAAAGATAATCACCCGAGGTTGTTTTATAATAATAATAGGGCTTTATTCCAAAAATATCTCTTGCTCCGTAAATCTTATTCTCGTTTTTGTCAAAAATTATAAATGCATACATTCCACGAAGATGACTAGCAAGTTCTTTGCCCCATTTTTCATAACCGTGAACAAGAACCTCTGTATCTGTATTGGTTGAAAAAATATGTCCGTCGGCTAAAAGCTCACTGCGAAGCTCCATAAAGTTATATACCTCGCCATTATAGACAATCACAATACTCTTGTCCTCGTTATATATTGGCTGACTTCCGCCCTCAAGGTCAATAATTGAAAGGCGTCTGAATCCAAGTGCAATATTTTCACTTATAAACTCACCCTCTGAATCAGGTCCACGGTGAATAATACGCTCCATCATCTTATTTAATATTTGCTTTTTATTTTCAAGTCTGCCCGAAAAGCCGACAAATCCGCACATTACTGAATATTCCTTTCGAAATGTTTTTAAATGAGTTTGATTCCTTGCTTAATAAGAAACATTAGTTTTATAAATTCAAGGCAATTTTAAATCTTACAGTCAGTTTTTGAATTTAAAAAATTCTATTCTTCGTCCGGAAACACAGTTATTTTTGCTTCTTTATAACCGTCAATCCCGGATTTTTGAATTGCTCCGAAAATCCTGTGTCGAAGCCCTTTGTTTTTCTTTTCAAGTTCCAAAAGAAGTTTTTTCATGTTTTCTCTTTCTGTATTCTTATCAGCAGGACAAGGAGATGAAATTACGGGAAGTGGACAACGGTTAACAAAATATCTGACATCCTTTTCCTGCGCATATATAAGGGGTCTGATCATTGTTAAATCTTTGCGTGAAAGATAGGTTACGGGAGAAAAAGAGCCGAGTCTGCCTTCATAAAACAAATTCAACATAAATGTTTCAACAACATCATCAAAATGGTGGCCTAGAGCAAGTTTATTACAGCCTTGTTTTTTACATTCATCGTGAAGTGCTCCCCTTCTCATTTTAGCACAAAGTCCGCAAGGATTTTTTTCCTTTCGCACATCAAAAACGATGCGGCTAATTTGAGTCTTTGTCAATACAAAAGGAACATCAAGCTCCCTGCAAAACTCCTCTATTGGCGAAAAATCCATTCCATCAAAACCCATATCGACAGTTATTGCAACAAGCTCAAAATTTTTAGGATAAAATTTTTTTAAATACACAAGCGCCATCAAAAGTGTCAAAGAATCTTTTCCGGCAGAAACTCCGACACCGATTTTATCGCCTTCTTCTATCATACTGTAGTCGTCAACAGCACGACGGGTAAAACTTAAAATTCGTTTAATTTCTTTCATAAACTCTCACTTATGTTGAATATAATAGTTTTGAACCTATTTTGAATAATTATACCGCAAAAAGCGTAAGATTGGAGATTTTTATGCCATATAAAGTATTTATAGACCAAGGTCATAACCCGGTAAATCCAAATGCAGGCTCTGAAGGTAATGGACTTCGTGAGCAGAATTTAACCTATGAAATCGGAATTATTCTTGCTGAACTATTAAACTCAAATCCAAATTTTGAAGCAAGAACTTCAAGAAATTCACCAACAGAACAGCTTGGAACGTCAAATGCATCAAGTCTTGCTCAAAGAGTCAGAGCCGCAAACGAATGGGAAGCAGATATATTTTTGAGTCTACATACCAATGCATACACTTCCCCATCAGCAACCGGGGTAGAAGGCTTTAGCTTCAATGTTGACAGCAGCGGCTTCACTCTTGCAGAAGATGTTGTAAATAACCTGTCAGAAATAACAGGACTTCAAAACAGAGGAGTTTTTGCAAGACCCGGGCTATATGTTTTAAGGCGTACAGCTATGCCGTCAGCACTAATAGAAATGGGATATATAACAAACCCGGTTGATGCTGAGCTTATGAATACACAGCCCGAGCTTTTTGCACTCGGTATTTATAATGGCATTTTAGAATATTACGATCTTGCATAAAAACTCAAAAAAAGCAAACAATGTTAATACAAAAATAAAGATGTAAAAAAGGATAAAAAAATGCAAAAGCCACTCTTCAGTAATGATTTTGTTAAGACTTCAAAAATGTTTGATAACATCTTTTCCATTGGCAAAAACTATGATTTTATCGGAACAGAACGAATTTTTGCAGGTCATAGAGCAAAGCTATATTACATTGACAGTTTTATTGAAAGCGAACTGCTTGACCGGATATTCGTTTATCTTCAAAAGCTTGAAAAAATAAAAGGAATTGATAACGTAACGGATTTTCTTAAGGAAAGTCTGCCTCACACGGAAATCAAAGCAGAATACGACGCTGAAAAATTCATATATGCCGTTATGAGCGGTACTGTCGGAATGATTATGGACAGTCTTGACTTTGTCGGAATAATTATCGACATAAGAAATTACCCGACAAGAAGCATTGATGAATCGGATAATGACAGAGTTTTAAGAGGTTCACACGACAGTTTTGTTGAAACTATAAAAAAGAATTCTACGTTAATCCGCAGACGTATAAGAACACCGAATTTACGTTTTGAAAAATTTGTTGTGGGTGAGTCGTCAGGCACAGATGTTGTAATAGCATACATTGAGGGAGAAGCAGATAAAGATTTTGTAAATCAACTGAAAAATAAAATTTCAAATATAAAAATCAATGCACTTACCTTTGGTCAGCAAAGCCTTGCAGAGTGTCTTGTAAAGCGAGGGTGGTATGATCCATTCCCTAAATTCAGATTTACAGAACGGCCTGACGCTGCGGCGGCACAGTTGCTTGAAGGCAGTGTTATAATTCTCTGCGATACATCGCCCGAAGCAATTATTCTTCCAACTTGTCTGCTTGACTTTATGCAAGAAACAGATGATTACTATTTCCCGCCGCTTACGGGCTCTTACCTTCGTATACTTCGTTATTTTGTATTTTTCTTAACGTTATTCTTAACACCAACGTGGTATCTTTTAATTACAAATCAAAGTCTGATCCCAAGCTGGCTTAATTTTATATTAGTTGATACCGAATGTAATATGCCGATAATTTTGCAGCTTTTTATAATAGAATTTGCTCTTGACGGTTTAAAACTTGCATCACTAAATACACCGAGTTCCCTTAACAACACCTTTGGAGTAGTTGGCGGTTTAATTCTCGGTGATTTTGCTGTTCAAATCGGTTGGTTTGTGCCAGAAGTAATTGTCTATATGGCTTTCGTCGCAATTGCAGGTTTCTCACAATCCAGCTATGAACTTGGCTACACCTTTAAGTTTATGCGAATGATGCTTCTTGCCCTGACGGCTATTTTTGGAATAATCGGTTACGCTATCGGAGTATTTTTAATAATACTTTTCATTCTGCTGTCTAAAACAGCTAATGGAAAACGAAGCTATCTATACCCAATAATCCCATTTAATAAAAGAGCATTAAAAAGGCTGATAATAAGGGACAAGCTTACTCGATAACCGTTGAAGCCTTCATTTCCTTTGTGCATATTTGAAAGAATGTTTTTCCTCTGTTAATGAGAAGCTCATTCCCATCTTTATCGTAAAGCTTTACAGGACTGTCCTCGTGAGTTTTTGTGTATGATATAGGTTCATATTTGCCGCCATAGAAATAATAACCCTCTCCGCTTCCTGTGGTAATTACGTCCATATGTCCTTTTAAATCTTTAGTATCAACTGTAGGAAGATAAAGAACTATTATATTTGTAAAGCTTAGCTGTTGTTTATTACCGTTATCTATATGCGCTTCACCGTATTGGAAGCGGTAATAAACATTTTCAGTCTCGTTATATTCATAATAAGGACTGATACCGTATGAATAGGTTACATTCAAGAATTTTGCACAGTCACCGGAAAGCTCACGGGTAGTACCATAAGGTACAAAATCAAGAGGAGAATCAAAGTCGTCTTTTAATGTTGTAGAATATTTTTTTAAACCAATACCCTTTGCTATTCCCTCGCCTGTTGTCATCAGGGAATGTTCATAACCCATATTTTTACGACGCCAATCATCTCTGAAAAATACACCGGGAAGATACATATACAACTCTTCAAGGTTATTAACCTTTCGTTGTTTAATCTCTCTGAAAGCCTGATCACTTCCGCCGGCGTGAACATAAATCGCATTATGATTTGCTGCAAAATCAAGGTAATACTCTCTTGATGATCTTACAGAACCAACAACGGGCAAACTTTCATAATCAGAAACTACCATCATAAGACGGGTAATTCCGCCCTCAACTATGCACTCATACATAACGTCTGCATATGAAATACCTTCCTGTGGAATTGCAGGCTTAATATTGTTAATCATAATTGCAACAGGACGTTTATTTTTAATATTTTTGTCGGATTCCAGACCCGTAAGAGCATTTATAAATTCAGGCTCTAAAACAGGCGCTTCTGTTTCTAAAGACTCCGTTTCATTTGATATAGGATCGGTCACAAGCTGCTCTGTATCATTTTCTGTGTCTGGCAATGTATCTTTAACAACCGTATCAATAATAAAAGCATCTTTTGAGGGCTTAGTATCGGATGCCGCACCGTTATTGCAAGCGGAAAATAACAATGTTGACAAAATAGCAGTCAAAATTGATATTAATATTATTATCATTCTTTTTTGGTTCATTGTAATCCTCACCATAAGATAACAGCTATAAATGTAAGCTTAAAAGTCGGTTTAAAACATATATCTGCTACTGTCTTTTTGACAATAGCAATATCTTCTTCCTTTACGGGAACATCAAAATCTTAATATCGTCAAACATTCGGTCTGGATAGTCAAAATCATCACTCATAAGCGCTTTTTTAATTGAAGTCTTAAAGCCTGTTGCTTCCCCATTAAAGAAAAGCTCATAAGTATCAATATCCTCAAGCATATTAAGATATTGCTTTCTTAGAGAAAACCGCCTATGAATAAATTAATGCTTTTCAAATCAACTCCATCGCTTTTGGCGATGGAGTGTAAATGTTTTGTAGCGTCGCAAGAAAAACTATTGCCTATAGATAGAATTTTTATAATTACTTTTTTCCTGCAGCCTTGTCAAGCTTATAGTTTCGAACATATAAAAGAAGGTCTATACCAACCATAATAAGGTTAAGTACATAGAAGAAAAGCACATACCACTTTAATGTTTCAAGCTGCATAAGCTTTGATGTGATACCAAATATGTAACCCGAGAAAATAAGTAAAAGAAACCAAAGGCTCTTTCCTTTAGTAGTACGTGCCTTGTAGGATTTAATTGCATTAAGCGGCCAAGAAAATCCAAATGATACAATCATTAAAATTTCAAAAAGTTCTGCCATTAATAGCGCTCCGTTTCTAAATATAAAAATAGTTTTTACTAATATATTATACCTCATAAGAAACAAATTGTCAATGCATACATTAACTAAAGAAAAAAATATATTATTTTTTATATAAAAACATTAAAATGTAAATATAGTTTACAATTTATCTGTTGATTTTATGTAAAATGTATGATAAAATGTCTTTGAATAACTAAAAATAGAAAGGACACAGAGGATAATGGAAAATATTATTGGAAGCGAAAAATATATGATGTATCGTGGCAAACCTCTTGTTAGAGAGGGGCAGCAAATTTGTTACGGAAGTATGGAAGATAAATACATTTTGTTTCTCGGAATTATGAGCACCAAAAATGTTGACGGCAAGGACGTGCCGGACCAGATCATAATTCAAATTCAAAGCACAGAAGACAAAAAAGTTGTTAAGTACGGTATGAAGAACGGACTTTATGAGGCCTTTGAATACGGTTTGATTTGGTTGAATTCAGAACTTGCAAAGGGTTAAATAATATAAAAAACGCATATGTAAATCATATGCGTTTTTTTATTTACTTAGATTATTGTTACTTTTTTCATTACAACATCTTTAATAGGCTTGTTGTAAACAACACTTGTTTCTACATCTGCAATGCGGTCAACAACGTCCATACCCTCAACAACGTGGCCGAATGCCGCATATTCACCGTCAAGGTATGTTGAGTCTTTATGTACAATAAAGAACTGAGAAGATGCACTGTCCTTGATTGCAGAACGTGCCATTGAAACTACGCCTCTCTTGTGACTTAACATATTAACAACGCCGTTTGAAATAAATTCGCCCTTAATTTTTTCAGAAGAGCCGCCGGTGCCTGTTCCTGTAGGATCTCCGCCCTGAATCATAAAATCCTTGATAACACGATGGAAAGTAAGTCCGTCGTAGAAGCCTTCTTTTACGAGCTTTTCAAAATTCTTGCAAGTAATAGGAGCAGCTTCGGGATTTAATTCAATCTTAATAATTCCGCCGTCTTGCATTTCAATTTGTACCATAATAATCTCCGTTTCCGCTGAATACAGCTAAATATTTTTCTATATATGAAATCGCTTTGTAAGCTCATTTTTGGCTTTCCTATATGAAAAAACCATTGATGAAACAAAGCAAGTCACCGAAGTAAAGGCAGCCACTACAACCGGCCATTCTATTTCAGAATATCCAAATAGCCAAAGTAAACAAGATAAGACTCCAAGAATAGCTATTGTAAGCTGATAAATTGTATAAGCCCTGTATTTTATCGGCTTAATGAAAACCATAAGTGTTATTGTCAAAGATGCTCCGATAATCAAAAAAGGAATAACGTAATTAATAGACCACCGATAATATCCTGTAAAATAATCGACTAAAAACACAAGTCCGCTGACACTTATAAGCTGACAAAGAATAATCGATGCAGGGTTTGGAGTATTTTTTAACACATTCATTGCACTTAACCAGCTATATATAATAGCAGACGAGGTTATAAAAGCCCAGGGGCTTCCCGTGGGAACTAAGTGATCAATTGTAAAACTTGCCGCAACGAAAAACACTGCAATAAAAGTTAAAAGCTTTAGAAGAAGTCCTCTCGTAAAGCCGGTTTTAATGTGCGGATAATCATTTGAATATTCACCGTCATCAATTATTTCAGTCGCCTTCATATCGCAAAGCGGACAATATTTTATATCATTTTTTATTTTAACTCCGCAATGCTCACATATTTTCAAGACAATTACCCCTCGGATTTATTATTTTCTTTATGTTTAGGAGCTTTTTTCTTTTTTACTTTATTGTCAGATTTTAAAGCTTTGCCCTGACGTTTTTCTTTTTTGGGCGGGTCAGTTTCATTAGAACAAATCGAAATATCAATTCCCTGTTCAACCAAGAAACAAAGCAAAAACCGTTCAAATGAATTGTCATCTATTGTTGAAGTAAATGTCAGCACAAGCTTATTATTATAACTGCAGAGCGCTGCTTTTTTCACGTGAGTTTCCGAACCGCCGTTTATTACCTCAACCCGTTCAATAAACTTGTCTGCACCATTATCAAACGTAATTCTACCAAGGTTTGAAAATGTCATTGTATAAAGCTTTTCGGTATTTCTGTAATAATGACGCAACACAATATTTTTTATTCCTATAGGAACAAATTTAACTCCGGGAATTGCTTCAATTTTAACTCTGTCACTTATTTGCTTTTCAAAGTTTTCCCTCTTTAAATTCTCACAAAAGCTATTTTTTACACTTAAAAGAACATCTTCAAAGGAAACATTCTTTGTAGGCATAAAAGAAACATTCATATGCCCAAAAAAATTACGAAGTGTGTTTGAATCGAACATTCCCCTGAGATTTACGGGAATACTTATTACTATCGGAAGGTTACGCCGTCCTCTTTTATAAGTTGTGTTATAAACAGAATATATAAGCAAAGCGCATACGTATTCCGATAAGGTAACTCCCTCTTTTTTTGCAAGATTCGATAAACTGTCACAGGACATTATAGCTGACAAAACGCCAAGCCGTGTCCCGTCGTATTTATATCCGCTTATATGATAAGCCGTGTTGTTATCCTTTTCGGGCGGTTTTGCCGGGGTGCTTTCAATAACGTTTCTGGCAAAGCTATCCTCATCAAAATCAGTTGCGGCATTTATACCTTCTCGTGTTATAAAGTGTTCTGAAATTACATCAGGATGTGTACCGTTAAGATAACAGTACACAATAAGCTTAAAAAATGTCACCGCTCCCATTCCATCTGACAAAGCGTGGTATAATTCAAAATTAATTCGCTTATTATAGTAGGTTACGCGAAACAAAAAACCTTTTTCACCCGATTTATATATAGGAGAACACGGGAATTTTGATTCTTTTTTTACCTTAGGGCGCTCGGTATTAACGTCAAAATAGTACCAAAACAATCCACGGTTAAGTTTAACAGCAAAGCTTGGCATAATTTCAATGGCTTTTTCAACTGCAGACTGTAGCTTTTCAGGGTTTACATCTTCATAAAGAATAGCGCTTAATCTAAAAACATTTGGCGAACGTGTAGTTGTTACAGCAGGAAAAAGTTTAGCAGCATTATCAAGCTTATCCCAATATGCTTCGTCAATTGGGCTGTGATGTGCTCGTTTATTTCTAAATGGCATAAAAACAACTCTTTATATCAAAAAAATTTAAACATTCATACCTTTTAATTTTATCACAGATAATCTAAAATAGCAATACTTTTTTGTTAATTTTATATAATCATTATTTTTCTTTAAGGTCACCTGCGGCGAGAGGAACAAATCCTTCTCCAGTAACCTCTGTTGCATCGGCAATAATTAAAAAGGCATTGGGATCAATTTCAAGTACAAGCTTTTTCAAGAAAAATAGTTCTCTCATCGGAACAACACACATAATCACCTTTTTGTCATCACCCGTGTATGCCCCTATACCGTGCAGCATAGTAATACCACGGTCTAATTTTTTAAAAACAACGTCAACAATTTTTTCGTTCGAATTACTGATAATAAATGCAATGCTGGCACGTCTTGATCCTGAAATTACAATATCAAGCACCTTACCTGCAGCCCAAACAGTTATAATTGAGTAGAATACTCCGCTGAAGCTTCTTGTAACAACAGCTGCACCGAGAATAATTATTAAATCTGAGATTATAACAAGCGTACCCGTTGAAAAATTCTTGAATTTTATTCTTAATAAACAAGCAATTAAGTCTGTACCGCCCGTAGTATAGCCTCTGGACATAAGCAACCCCGTCCCCATACCAATACAAGCTCCGCCAAGAATAGCACATATAAGAGGGTCATGAGTTGTGGTTACAGGAAAAAAAGTTAATATGTCAGTTGCTATTGAACTTGCAGCAACACCAATTATTGTTCTGTGTAAAAATCCGCTCCCAAAAAATTTTGTATTTGCAATTATAAGCGGAATATTAAGTAAAATTATTGTAATACCGACCGGAGCTTTAAAGAAAATATTAAGTATAGTTGCAATACCCGTAATACCGCCAATAACTATCCCCGTCGGCAAAAGGAACATATTCATTGCAATAGAAAATATTATTGCACCTGCAGCAACCATACCACATTCATAAATTATTTCTTTAATTTTCTTGTTTTTTTGTGTCATAATCAAATGTACCCTTTCAAAACAGAATATGTATATTATTTAAACACACTATTGGGGGGTGGCGATTTACGCCACCCCTAAGTGTATTTATCTTAGTCCTCATAGTATTCTGTATACTGTGACTCACTTGACATATATTCAAGCGGATCCGCATACAGTCCATCAACCTTCATTTCAAAGTGAAGATGAGGTTCTTCTGCAATTTCTATAATAGCGCTTTGTCCTACAGCACCTATAGTTTGACCCATAGTAACTGTTGATCCAACTTCGATATTATCAGCAATTTCCTCATTCAAATTTTTGTAAATAGTGTATACGTTATCTCCGTGGTCAATTGTAATGCACTTTCCCATTAAAGGATCGTTGTTTACCGCACATACAATGCCCGTTGACGATGCAACCACTTCACTTCCGAGGGGCGCTGAAATATCAATTCCCGTATGTGCTCTGTAATCATTCATAGTAAGCGAGTATACGGGTATATCAATTTCAAAATTCTTAGCTACACTTCCTACAACAGGAAGTACGAAATATTTAATTTCGTTGGAAGCAGGTAAATCCTCACTGTTTTCATCGTTATTTAACGAAGCAGGCTTATCTGTGTCCTTTACAAGTGTTTCTGAATCATTTACTTGTTCTTTAGTATCTGTTTCAGTATCTGGATTTTGTTGATTTGTATCATTGCTGTCAGAGTTGTTGCCGCCAACATTAGAGCTGTCAATCGGCTCTGCCGATTCATCAGTCGAAACAGTATCGGGATTTATCGGCTTTCTTCTTGAAGCTACAGTGAAGATAGAAACGGCTATAATAGCCGCAAACATTCCGACTAAAAGCAAATAAATTACTGAGTTAATTGACATTTTTTTGAGCTTTTTATTCATGTATATTACCAACCTTTCAACCATCTTTTTTGCGGTTTGGTAATATTCTTAACCTTAATGTCAAAATTTATGCAACCATAGCTCAAAATGATATCAAAATAAAATTAAAAGCCCGCAAAATGTGGGCTTTTAATTTATTTAACTACAACAATCAATTTATAACAAATATTTGGTTTTAATTTCCACTATAGTTTTTTACGATATAGCCGCAAGTTTTGCAAGAGATAGAGGCTGACCTATATATCCATACATTGTTGCAAAAAAATCAGGAGAAATAAGGGTTATACGATATTTCCCGTTCTTAAGTAAGTCAACACCTTCAACATTATATTTAACGCCGCCGCAAAGAACTTGAACATATGTAGATTTATTAAACATACTCTTGCTAAGCCTTAATTTTTTGATAATGTCGTTTGTTAAAATAATATTTTCAGCATCAATTACTTCTACTGAAACTTTCATAGGTCGCTTGGTCATTTCCGAGATGGTCAAAATGTTATGTGGGACTGTGTTTTTCATACGCATTTTAAACCTTTCTTCTATTAAATTTTTGACGAGCTGACTATACTGAATAATAGACGGTAAATTCAAATAATTTTCCCGTTTATATAATTATATCACATCTCAAAATAAAAGTCAATTGCTTTATTAAACAGATTATAAAAATAAAAAAGCCACTGCATTAGCGGCTTTTAAATATTTATGCAATTTTAGCGTCAGCAGTATATAAAACTGTCTGCTCACCTGCATCTGTGGTAAGCGTTGATTTAATATCCCATCTTACATTAGTAAGGCTGCCGCTCGGATCAATTGAATATGTAAAACAAACAGAGTTACATTCACTTATATCCGTATCGAACTTATCAGCGTAATTTGAATTCATCTCAACCTTATAGGCTTTTACACCTTTAAGCTGAGTTTCAACCTCAATATTTTTAATATCATCAACGGAAAAATCAATTTTAAACCATTTGAAGAAATCAGGGATTTCAACATCTTCTACTATTGAGCCCTGTCCGTTAATAACTTCCAGCATAGCCTCATCGTTTTTCATTAAATCATAGAATGTTCTTTCGCCGGTTGATACTACTTCTGTAGATTTTGAATAATCAAAATTATATCCGTCAGCAGCGGCAAAAAACTTAACGTAAATTTCAGAGCTTTGTCCAACAACAACTCCTTCTACGTCAGCCTCGGGAGTAACGGAATCAACAACCATAACCTCGCCGTCTTCCTCAGGAATTGACAACTCACAGCTTGTCTTAATCAAATCATAATATTTTGTTATTTCTTTTTCATTACGGCAAGATGAAAACACTGATAATATTAATATTAAACATAAACTCAGTGATGCCGTCTTTAAAATCTTGTTCATTAAACTAATCTCCAAAATAAAAAATTATAGGATAAAAAGTATATAGTAACTTTATAAAATAATAAAACAAACTTACATTCTGCCGCAAATCAACGACCTGCGGCAGAATTGAAAATATTCTTAAATGTAAAGGGGATTAAAGATATTTTTTAATTGTATCAGTTGCACTTTCAACCGGCATAGATACTGTCATTGTGCAATGAATGTTACATTTTTCAGTAAGAGCGTTTACTTCATCGCAAAGCTTTTCAAAACTGCCTATATCATTGTTACAGATTTTGAGAGCAGAGTCTATATAAATATCGGTAACGTCGTGGTTACTTGCAAAAACACCTGCAACAAATCCAAATAATGACTGTCCGTCGCAAATACCGTACTGTTCAGTATCAATAAGACGTGCTGTATGCTTGATTTCATAATTGAGTTTTGTGCCTTTTTCGATACATACTACAGAACCGTTTGACTGTGCGGAAGCTGTATTTACCATTTCGATAAGTTGCTTTGTTTTGCCTGTACCCTTTACACCGATAATCAATTTTAACATATTGCTTTCCTCCTTGAAATTGTGATGTATATACAAGGTGTCTTAACCTTATCTATATTTTACACTAAAACAGAAAAAATTTCAAGAGGTATTTTAAACAAAATATAACTTTTTAAAAAGTTTTTGCAACTTGTACAAATCTATTAAAAATTATTGTTAATGATAACGAATAAAAAGAACAATTTTTAAATTGATTTTGTACATTTTAAACAACTCGACCGTTATTTTGACATTCTATGTTCAAGCTCTGCACGTTCTTTTTCGTAACCCGGTTTACCAAGAAGCGCATACATATTCTTTTTATATGCTTCCACTCCTGGCTGATTAAAGGGATTAACGCCAAGAACATATCCGGAAAGTGCACAGGCAAGTTCAAAGAAATATACAAGCATACCAAAACTATGTTCACTTCTATCAGAAAGATTAATAACAATATTAGGCACTCCCCCGTCAACGTGAGCTAAAAGTGTTGCATTCATAGCAGCACTGTTTACACTGTGAAGCTCTTTTCCGGATAAGAAATTAAGTCCGTCAATATTAGCTTTATCATTTGGAATAATAACTGTATCATTTGACTTTTCAATATTTACTACAGTTTCAAACAGATTTCGCTTTCCCTCTTGAATATACTGACCTAGAGAATGAAGATCTGTTGAAAAGATTACTGAAGCCGGGAAAATACCTTTGTTATCTTTACCTTCGCTCTCTCCGTAAAGCTGTTTCCACCACTCATTCATCATCGTCATTGCATTTTCATAAGACACAAGGATTTCAGTTGTCTTGCCCTTATTATACATAATGTTTCTGAGCGCTGCGTACTTTGCCGCATCATTATTTACAACATCATCAGTAAGATAAAGACTACGGGCATATTCTGCGCCTTTCATCATATTATCAATGTCACAGCCTGCAACAGCTATGGGCAAAAGTCCAACAGCAGTCAGTACCGAATACCTACCCCCAATATCATCGGGCACTACAAAGGTTTCATATCCCTTTTCGGTAGCAAAGGATTTAAGTGTTCCCTTTTCTTTGTCAGTTGTTACAAATATTCGTTCACGAGCACCGTCTTCACCGTATTTTTCGGTAAGAAGCTCCCTGAAGATTCTAAATGCTACTGCGGGTTCTGTTGTTGTTCCGGACTTTGAAATAACATTGACGCAAACGTCACGTCCTTCACAAATCTCCAAAAGCTCACTAAGAGCAGATGATGAAATATTATTACCGGCAAAATAAACCGAAGGCGTGTCTTTCTTTTTCTCGTTGTACATCGGAGACTTTACAAATTCAATCGCCGCACGAGCTCCAAGGTATGAGCCTCCGATACCGATAACTACTAAAATATCACAAGTTTTTTTAATTTTTTCGGCAGCAGCCTTGATTCTTGCAAACTCATCTATATCATAATTAATCGGCAAGTCAACCCAACCCAAGAAATCGTTACCGGCTCCATTTTTATTTTTTACTTTAGACATTGCGGATTTGAGATCCTGAAGAATTTCATTCATATCATCAGATCCAATAAAATCTTTGATATATTTATCATTAAGTTTAAGTGGCATAATTTACAGCTCCTTTCAAATGCGCACCATATTTTTTTATAATTAATAAGTAATTATAGCAACGGTTAATATTATTTTA
>JAZNAB010000084.1:0-4557 GCA_045586285.1 Candidatus Flemingiibacterium sp.
GTTACGAGCAAGGCTATCCCCTGCACAAGATAGGGAACTGCCACCAAGATTGCAAAGATAACCACAAGACCGATTCCGTAATTTACAAGCATCTTCTTTGCTTTTACCTTATCCTCGTTCTTGTTAGCTATGATAATTGCAATACCCATAGCAATACTCCATACCCCTGCCGTTGCAAGGAACACCCAAATCATATACGGGCTGTATTCGTCAAAAAGATACGTAACATAGTTAGATACCTTTTCATACTGTTCGCCCAATACTTGGTCGTAACTGTCAGCACACTTGATACAAACATACTTTCTTGTAATGTTTCCATCTTCGTTTTCAACGTCCGTGATTTCATAGCTGTGACCGTGACAAGGAATTACCTCGATTTTCTCATAATCGCACTTAGTACAACCATAATATCTTTCACCGTTTTCCGTGCAATTTGCGGAAAGCAAGACGTGCGTTTCAAGTGAGTGACCGCTTGGACTTACAATATCGGTTCTATACTCATATTGACAGTCAAGACAAATATGCAACACACAGCCCTCTTCCTCACAAGTAACGGGGATATAGCTTTCAACATAATCGTGTCCCGTCGCCTTTATCATAGATGTTTTATACGTATCTGCACAACGAGCGCAACATTGACCGATATATCCTTCTTCCGTACAAGTAGGCTCAACTCTTATAGCTTCGTAGTTGTGTCCGAGAGCATCTACGAAAGTATCGTTATAACCCGAACCACAACGAGAACAAATATGCGTTGTATAACCCTTATCTACACAAGTAGGTTCAGTCACTTCTGCTTCGTAGCTATGTCCTAATGCGGCAATCGCTTCTACGTATTTATAACTACAATCATAACAAGTTTTATATCTTGAACCGTTTGCAGTACAAGTCGGCTGAAGCGTCGTTCTCCACACACCGTATTCGTGTCCGTTTGGAACTACATAATTTTCCACATAGCTATCAGAACACCTTGAACACGTTTGGGTTGTATAACCTCTTGCCGTACAAGTCGGTGCAGTCACGGTTGCAACGTAATTATGACCGATTGCATTTACATACGTATCTACATAGGTTGCATTACATTTGCTACAAACGTGCGTAGTATAACCTTGCTCTATACAAGTAGGTTTTGTAACAGTTGCGACGTAGTTATGTCCGGTAGCTTCGATAGTTGCCGTTTCATATCCACCACAACTTACACAATCCTTTCTTTTAATTCCTGTTTCAGTACAAGTTGCTTCTTTTACTACATACCAACTTGCGTATGCGTGACCGTTTGCTACAACTACGTCGTCGTTATAGGTATCGCCACAACGAGTACATACATAAACGGAATATCCCTCTGCCGTACAAGTAGAATCTACAACCTTTGTTACAATGTAGTTGTGACCGAGTGCGTTCGTGAAATTCGCATTATACGTATGCCCACAGTTGTCACATTTATAGGTTGTATAACCCTGCGCCATACACGTAGCATCAACTACTTTATACTCTCTATAATAGTGGTCTATTGTAAAGGTATAAGTAGAAGAACGCTTCGCATCATTGGTAAGCACAAACGTATGGTTTCCCTCTACACTAATCCAACTACCATTTACGTAGCTTTCACCGTTAAGAGTTGCCGTGCAGTTGCTATCCGTCCAAATAACGCAAACTTTATTACCATCACTTGCTCTTACAATCGTTGCGACGGGAGCAGCAATGTTAAGCGTTACTGAATATGTAGCCGATGTATTACCGTAACCATCAACCGCATAGAACTGATATGTTCCGTTTGCTTCCGTCTTTGAGATTGTTACCGACGTGCTTGTTGACTGCACAAACGAACCATTAGGCTTTTTGTAATAGAGAATAGTGCCACCGATGTTGTCGCTTGCGCTTACAGTAAATCCGTCATTAAGCGTATCTCCAAAATTACCTTTTGATAACGAAACCGTAGGCTTAGTATTATCCAACGAAATTGTAACCGTTGGAGATTGGTTGTTTACATTGTCAACACAATAAAAGGAATACGTTCCGTTAGCGGTCAACTGTGTTCCGCTTGTATATGTGGTATAACTGCTTGCACCGGGCTTCTTTACATAAACCGTTTTAATGCCCGAAGCGGCATCCGAAGCAACATACTTAATATAACTTGCCGTAGATTTTGTTCCCGAACTTACCGCAGACGTTCCGCTATAAAGAACACCCGTAGGATTTACCGTATCAAGATATATAGTCTTTGTGTCCGAGATATTTCCTGCTTTATCAACAGCTCTGAACTGATAAGCTCCGTTGGTTGCTGTTGCCGCAATAGTAGTTCCCGAAGTATAGGACGTCCAACTTGAAGAACCCGGTGTCATATATTGAAGATAACTGATACCACTTCCACTATCAGTTGCTGTATATGAGAAAGCATCTTTCGTATAAGAAGTAGTAAGCGTTGTTCCACTTGAATTTTTAACTGTTCCCGTCGGTTTTACATTGTCGTAATACACATAATAAGTTGAAGATTGGTTTCCCGCATTATCTTTTGCATAAAAGTAATACAGACCATTTGTACTTCCTGCCGCAAAAGTTTTTGAAGAAGCTACCGAAGAATATGACGATGCTCCCGGCGTTTTGTAATACAATGCAGAAAGTCCACTACCGCCACTATCACTTGCTGACACCGTAAATGCTGCATTGGTGTATTTTCCCGTTGTCGAAGTGGACGCACCACTTACAGTAGGGGCTGTTCCATCAACAGTAAAAGTAAATGTTGCGTTAAACCCTGCCGAATCATACTGACGATTGTTTACAAGCCAACCGCCACTTGCACCAAAGCTTCCCGTGTATGTTCCATTTGCCAATCCTGTAATTGAAAATGTTCCCGTACCACTACCAACGGTTGTACCTGAACTATTTGTTACAGTAACTTTTGGAGAACCCGACGTCGAAGAAAGTGCGATGGTGACAGTGCTACTGTTAATATATCCGTTCCAAGTTCCCGTACCTGAAGCACTCGTTCCATATATAGAAAGAGAATATGTACTATATGTGGACTGACCTATTCTCGCACTAAAGCTTGTCGATGTTCCCGAACCCGTGTTAGATGATGAAGTATTGCTTTTGTAATAACACGAATATGTCATAGGTACTGCATATTTGGGCGTTGCAACGGCTGCTGCGTGAGCAGTTGTTGCCCCCATACCAAAAAACAAGCCAAAACTTAAACAAAATGCGAACAGCACGGAAAGAATAATCAACTTGCTTGATTTCTTTGTTTTTATTTTCATTTAATTCCTCCTTTATTTCTTTTTTTGCTCATCAAAGAGCGTTTGAGCATATTCGCCCGATACAATTCTTACGTTAGACCTTAATTCCGTTGAGCCAATAAAGAACGCTTGTCCCGTTACTGCGGAAATAATCATTCTTTGTTCATCATCGTTAAAACTATCTCCTGCCTTATAAACGTCAAGAACGTCTTTCATATCGGGAGCAGACAGTTTGAAAATAAACGTGTACTGACTATTTTTAATAATCGCACTTGTTTTTCCTCGTAATTTTTCGTTAGCGTTCCAATCGGCTATATTCTGCGTTGCCGGGATAAACGAACCACCATACTTACGAATACGTTTACTCATAGAGTAAAAGAAGTCCAAAGCAATCGGGAATTTGGGGTCTATGTATAAGTGAGCTTCATCTGCCACAATCATTGTTCGGAGATTATGCCCGTTTTTATTAAGTTCTCTCGCATTTATGACTTCCTGTTCGATAAATCTGAAAACAAGAAGCATTTGTGCGTTCGCCACTACATTATTCTTATTAGCGAATAACGATTGAAAGTTAAAGTCGATAATGTCCGCATCAACCGAAAGCGTTGACGGTGCGTTCCAAATATCGCTATATCTACCGTTTACAAACTTTTGAAGATAAAGCTCTGCCGTTCTCATATCTCGAAGCGTTAAACTGTCAAGCGTTGTCTTATCTTTTTCTTGCAATACGGCAAGCAAATCAGTAAACAACGGGAAATCTTCCGCTTTAAGATTTGTGCAGTCCGTAGTTTCGGTTATACCTTTTCTTTCGTAGGCTTCGATTACCAAGTTATTGATAAGCTCAACCACGTCTGAAGAAGCACCAACAAGAACTATCTTTAAGAACGATTCAAGCATTTTCAGATGAGTGTTAAACGTTACAACGGGGTCTGCTGCATTTCCATCTTCCGTTAAAACCTTATATATATGGAACGGGTTGATACGACCTTCTTTTGCATTACCAACGTCTATGACGTTGCCCGAAAGATTTCTTGATAATGCAAGATATTCTGCTTCGGGGTCTAAGATAATAACTCTCGTGTCATTTGCCCATTCGTTAAGAATTAGGTTTTTTAAGAAGTACGATTTACCCGAACCCGATTTACCGATAATAAAACCGTTAGAGTTCTGATAAAGGTTTCCTCGTTTCCAAAGGTTGAAAATAAACGGATAACCGTTGCTTTTGTTCTCGCCAAGCTGAACGCCACCCTCGTCCATCACAAAAATTCTGACGAACAAGTCGGAGGCCAAGCGGTCTTAGGAAGACAACTGTTTGGTGCAA
>JAZNAB010000085.1:0-11248 GCA_045586285.1 Candidatus Flemingiibacterium sp.
TTTGGGAAAACGAAAAAAAACATACCATAGATTAATAATTCTGTTTACTGTGCTCTTATTTATATTTATCTCTTTATTTTGCTTTATTGAAATTAAAATCCGTCCACTGATAAGAGAAGCATCAAAAAGCAAAGCAAGGGCTTATGCAACAGAAATAATAAGCTCGGCTGTTCTTTCGGCACTTTCAGAAAGCGAACAGCTTGTTACAATCGAATACAATAACGACGGTGTATCAAGTATTCAAACAAATATAGCAGAGCTGTCAAAGCTGAGAGCCGTGGTAATTTTAGATTTGACAGACAAGATATCAAAAGACCGTTTTGGATTTTCCGTACCGCTCGGAAGCTTATCATCAAGTAATCTGATAGCGGGTGTCGGTATACCGATAAAAATAAAGCTTGTACCAATAGGCGACGTTTATGCTGATATACGGACTGAATTTGTGGAATCCGGAATAAATCAAACATTACACAAAATCACCTTAAGAGTTCGCATTACATTCAACGTAATATCCGCAGGCTCATCGGTTAAAATGGAACTTGCAAATGACATCAGCCTTGCAGAAACTGTTATTGTCGGAAAAGTACCTGATGCATATACCGCCATCAACCGTTTTGAAATTGATGAAGATGAAGAAAATGACCTAAATGACTATGCTGCATCAATACCGTAATCAATTATTACTCTTTCATACTTATTTAAAATATATTATACATCATTTTTTACATAAAATCAATGCTTAGGGTAAATTTTTTCGTATTTCTCTTGCTAAATATTAAAATATGTGGTAGAATATAATAAATAGTGATTAGTTTGGCTACATAATAATAGCTTTTATGAAAGGTTTGGTCTTGACTATGAAAAAAGCATCATCTCCAAAATTCCGCAGTGCGATTAATGGATACAACAAGACAGATGTAAATAACTATATCAAACAATTAAGTCTTGAGCTTGAAGAACACGAAACTGAATATAAAACTATGGTAGATGAAACAGCCAAAAAAGCAGATGAAGAAAAGCTTAATGCGGAAATCGCTGCTAAAACAGCACTTCAAGATGAAAATGCTGAACTTAAAAAGTCACTTGAAGAAGCAAATTCACTTGTAAAATCAGGTATAGAAAGTCTTGATGCAGCTAAAGAAGAAAATCAAAAGCTTCAAGAAGAAATCGCATCTCTTCGTGCAAAGCTTGACGAATACCTTGAATATGAAGAAAGAATAAAGCAGTACGAAGCCATGAGCGCTAAAATGGGAAATATATATATGAGTGCTGCCGCAGACGCTGACAATATAAGAAAAGAAGCAAAAATTGCAAGTGAAAATTTAATAAAAGATACCGAAGCTCAATGCCGTGAAAAGCGTATTAAAATTGAACATATGCTTCGTGAGTATTCCGAAGCGAAAAAAGCTGATTTTTTGAAGATATATTCAGAATTTCAAGCTGATATTGATACGCTCTTAGCTGATTTTTCAAAAAAAACCCGCACAATTGGCAGCAATAATGCCTCTTCAGGTATAGACAGTATTCAAATATCTTCAAATACTGATATAAATAAGTAATGATTATAAAGAAAAATGCAAACTATCCTGAGCTTTTTAATATAGGTGAGCGCATTAAAAAGCTTCGTCTTGAAAAAAGAATGACACAAAGCAAACTTGCTGACTCTAATATTACAAGAAATATGTTAAGCCGTATTGAAAACGGCGCCGCCCTGCCCTCGCTTCCAACACTTTGTGCAATTGCAAACAAGCTTGATGTTCCTGTGGGCGCACTGCTTGAAAATCCTCAGGATTACACACTCTGGAAACTTTCATTAGAAGCTCGGCGTCTTGTAAATGAGGGCAAATATGAAAAGGCTGTTCTTCTATATGGAGAAGATATCTCTAAAATAGATAATAACAGTGCTTCAATTCTTTTAAAAGCTTATACTGAACTAGCAAATAATGCATACAACCTTGGAAACCTATCAAAAGCTATAGAATATTTAAGCCAGGCTGAAAATATAGTATCTACTTTCAAATGCCCGAATGAACTTAAGCAAAAACCATATCTTTTGAAAATACTTATAAGTTCATCTCCCATAAAAAATGAGCTTAATTTAGAAAGTGAAAAAGATAAGTTATACAATCTGGTTTTTGACGAAAACGAACTCGCAGTGTATCTTTATGCTCTTTCCGTTTTGGGTGATATTGCAGAATCACCCTATTCTCAGCCAAATGAAAACGCCATAGAAAAAAAAGCAATTATTGAACCCCTTATTTCTAATTTAGAAAACACTTTATACCGAACTCATATAATGGCACGGCTTGATATGGCAGCTGCAGAGTATCTCGGTGCAAAAGCAAAACTGCTTACTATTTGTAAAGAAGATTTGCCGCCGATGTTTTTATACAGTCTGTACCTTGACCTTGAGCTTTGCTGTAAATGCTGCGGCGACTTTGAAAATGCATATAAGTTTTCAGGGCGGCGTATAGATCTAATCAAGAAAATCAAGTAATCCACTTAACAAAGAGGTATAGAAAAATGTTTCGTATTGGACAGGGATATGACGTTCACAGATTAGTTGAAGACCGTCGTTTAATTATCGGCGGCGTTGAAATTGATTATAATCTTGGGCTTCTCGGACACTCAGATGCAGATGTGCTAACCCACGCTATAATGGATGCACTACTCGGTGCGGCAGCTCTGGGAGATATCGGCAAAATGTTTCCGGACTCAGACAAAGCTTATTTAAATGCAGACAGTTTAAAACTTGCAGAGCAGGTTTCAAAAAGGATGCAAGAGAATGGGTATAGAATTATAAATATTGATTCTACCGTGATTGCACAAGCTCCAAAACTTGCGCCGCATATTGAAGCAATGCGAAAAAATCTTGCAAAAGCACTGTCTATTGATATAGAATATATAAATGTAAAAGCAACAACAGAAGAAAAACTTGGCTTTACAGGACGTGGCGAAGGTATAGCCGCTGAGGCTATTGCGTTAATTAAAAAAATATAAAAACGAGGTGTTTGATTATTACAAACACCTCGCACGACTGAATTGGCGGTGCAAATATTATCATTCTTTTTTTTGCAACTTCCCTCACCGCCTATAAAGTCGGAAGATTATCTATTTCATAATATGGGAAATATCCAGTTAATGTGATTTTGATATCTTTCAATTTATATGTTGATTTGATAATATATTGAATTTTTCACAACGAAAGGATTAAAAATTTACTATGATAAAAATTTCTCCATCTTTATTAGCTGCAGATTTTACAAATCTCAAGAAAGAGCTTGAACGTATTGAAAACTCTGCGGATATGCTTCACCTTGACGTTATGGACGGTGTTTTTGTACCTAACATAAGCTTTGGCCAAGAGATAATATCCTCACTGCGCAATAATACCTCGCTTATTTTCGATGTTCACCTAATGATTACAAACCCAATGCGTTATATCAAAGATTTTGCCAAGGCAGGCGCTGACATAATCACAATTCACTATGAAAGCTGTGATAATCAAATTGAAGTTTTAAAAGCAATTCGAGAGCTTGGAATAAAACCGTCGATATCTATAAAACCGGCAACTCCGGCATTTATTCTTGAGCCTATACTTGAATATGTTGATATGATTCTTGTAATGACAGTTGAGCCGGGATTCGGCGGTCAAGCATTTATTCCCGAAACTCTTGAAAGCGTAAAAACATTATCCGAAATGATTAAGGCTTCGGGAAGAAACATCGAAATTGAAGTTGACGGCGGAATAAACAAGGACAATATTAAACTTGCATATGATGCAGGTGCAAGAGTTTTTGTTGCTGGTTCATCTGTTTTTAAATCAGACGATGCCGCCAATGCAATAGCAGCGCTTCGCAAAGGCTGCGAATAAATAAAACAAAAAGTGATTATATCCCGAAAAATAAAACGGGTATAATCACTTTTCTTTTATAGAATTATTTCTTTTCCCAAGCCAAATGAATAGATTAACACTCTTGAAACTTTTTTTGAACTGATTTTTTCAAGAGCTTTTTTATAATATTTAAGCTGCAAACCGTGTCTTGCCTTTAATAATTCTGATGCTTCTTCAAAGCTTAATCCAGATGAGATATAGTCTGTCTTATAGTCAACAAGTGTCAGCGTACCGTCACTATTTTCATAAATACAGTCCATAACTCCTTGTACGAGCACCTTCTCTTCTTTCAAAACCTCTCGTAATAAATCAGATGTTGTGAACAAATCTGCCGGCAGCTTAACATTAAAACGATGTTCTCTCCAGAGCTTTTTGCTTTTTATTATAGCCGAAAAAGTATCACTCTTAAAGAATTTTGCAACAGAATGTCTATTTATAAGCGATGCAGCCCGCTCTGTAATAAACTTTTTATGCGAAAGCCGCAGAATCTCGTCTTCTATAGCTTTTTCTAAATTATCGCAAGACTTTAAATAGTCAAAATTGCAAAACTGCATAAATAGGTGAGTTGCTGTTCCGATTTCTGTTCCGGTGTAAGAAGATGCCGCCTCTTTATCAAGGAATAAAGGTCGTTTAAAATCTATCTGAGTATCATCTTTAGCTCCATCGATGTATGCAGAATCCTCATCAAAAAGATTCGGAACAAGCTTTGAAACAGATAGCTTAGCAGGTAATTTTGCCGCATAACTTTTCGGATACTCAAACTCAAACTGCTCTTTAACAAAACGGTCAAGCTCTTCATCGCTAAAATCTGACAAAGAACTTTCCTTTGCTTGAATATCTTCAAATTGGCTGCTATAATCATTTGTTGATATAGTATCGATGGTTAATTCATCAATCACTTGAATAGTTGCCGGAGATGGAAATCTTCCTGTTATCTCATTATGCTCAAGCGCTGTCAAAATCCAACTCATATATCCGCTGTTTTTCATTATAGCAAATTTAGAAAGCGACATTGCTTGATTGTGTGCCTTATCTAGAAGCTTTTGCGGCTCTTTTACAAGCGCTGTTACATAAAGTCTTTCCCTTGCTCTTGTAAGGGCAACATACAATACTCGCATTTCCTCTTCAAGCAAACTGTCTTCAAGTCTTTTTACAACTGCCTGACGAATTACAGTATCATATCTTGCAAAACCTGTAGAATCCGAAAGCTTTAAACCAATTCCAAGGCTTCGTTCCATAACAATGCTTTGCCTTAAATCCTGATCGTTAAATTTTTTGCCCGTACCCGCAACAAAGCACACCGGGAATTCAAGTCCCTTAGACTGATGTATAGTCATAATTTTTACAGCATTACTTGATTCTGATGATTCCTTAGCATTTTCAAAAGTCGCTTTTTGAGATAAAATATCATTTATGTACTCAATAAAATTATATAATCCCTTAAAAGACGACGCCTCAAATTTTCTTGCATGTTCATAAAGCAGCATCAAATTTTTTCGTCTTGTAGGACTGTTCTTATCATAAACAAGCGCTTGAATATCTGTATCAGTATAAATATACCAAAGCAGCTTGTCAACCGAGCTCCCCTCGGCCTTAAGCCGCCAAGCTTCAAGTTTTTCAAGAAAAACCTGACCTTTTGTAAAGCCATTTTCAGAATATACCCTCAGAGCCTCATATAAGCTGCCGTCTTTTTTCGCCCGGCGTATATTTATAAGCTCGTCAAGTGTAAAATTGAAGATAGGGCTTTTCAACGTTCCGGCAAGATAAATATCTCTTGTTGGATTATCAATTATATTCAAAATACAAAGAGCAAGTAAAACCTCAGCGTTTTCAAAAAAATCTCCGCTTGTATTATTGTGACAAGGAATCCCTCTTTTTCTTAGTTCTTCTTCTATTATAGGTGATGACGCTTTTGTACTTCGCATCAAAATGGCAACATCCGACGGCATAATTCTTGAACCGTCATTCTTCACCCCGTTTGCAAGAAGCTTTTCAATCTCGCAAGTGATATATTTTGCTTCACGCAAAGATACATCATCAATTTCCTCGTCGGACTCATCTTCTTCACCCGAAATAAGCACAACGTTTACCGGTGTACCGATTTCATCTTGTTGCTTCGAGTGCTTTAGCATATCATCTTCAGTAAACGGGATATCTCCCCGACCGCTTGTAAAGAGGCAAGACGATACAATATTGGTAAAATCAATTACATTTTTATCACAGCGGAAATTGTCAGACAAAAACACTGCCGCACCCTTTGACTGTCCGTCACCAACTCTGCCAAATTTTCTTCTGTAATCGGCAAATATACAAGGTTCAGCTCCTCTGAAGGAATATATGGACTGCTTAATATCACCGACCATAAATCTGTTATTTCCCCTTGAAATAGCAGAAAAAATTCCGTCCTGTAAAGCATTCACATCTTGGTATTCATCAATGTATATTTCGTCATAGCGCTCTCTTATACTGTCTGCCTTATCAGTAGGCTTTCCGTCAAAAACAAGGCGATTATAGGTTAGCCGTTCAAGGTCATTATAGTCTGCAATCAAACGTTTTTTCTTTTCATCGCTGAACTCTTTTTGAAATTCAAAAAGTAATGCATACAAATTATAAAGAGCTCCGGCAGTATTTTTTATACTGTTTCTAAGTCCGATTTCATCAGGAGTAAAAAAATTTGAAATAAGCTTTTCTCTTTCTTTTTTAAAATCTTTTCTTGACTCCTTTGCCCTTTCAATTGCAGGGCTAAGCTCATATCCTCTCACTGATCCAAGCTTTTCAGGAATATAACCAAGCACCTTTTCCCGAAGAAGCATATAATTCTGAACTTCTGCGGCAGATATAACCTCATCAGCATTATCAATCTCCTTAGAAAAAGCAGCAAAATATGCACGGTTTAGCTTTTCATCTTCACTGATTTCGGGAATTGCGGCGGAAATTATTTCTCTGTATGAAGAATATTTATTTTTCACATATTCAACAATTTCACGTCCGCACATAGTCAAGGAAAAATCTTTGCATTTATTATCATCGTATATTGAAAGATCATCTGCAAAATTCTTTATAAAATCTATTCCCTCTTTATAACTTGAAAGAGTATTTTCGATTTTAAGAAATATTTGTGCAAGAGAATCATCACCCTTTGTACCTGCAAAACTATCCGCAAAATCAGCAAAATTATAAATTTTATGTTCAGTTTCTTTTCCAAGGTAGCAATCTTCAATAAGCTCATTCATTATATTGCTGCGAAGGAGCTTTATCTCAGCATCGTCTGCAATTCTGAAACCTATTGGCAAAGGGAAATCTTCCTCATTTGCCCCCTCTCTCAGAACATCAAGACAAAAGCTGTGTATAGTACAAATTTTTGCTCTTTCAAGCATCAGTAATTGCCTTGCCAAATGCTTGTTTTTCGGATTTTCCGCAAGAGCCTTGGTAAGTGCACCCGAAATACGTTCACGAAGCTCGCCTGCAGCCGCTTTCGTAAAGGTTACGATAAGCATTTTGGTTATATCACTAGGTGCTGTTTCACTTGTAAGCCGTCTTATAATACGCTCAGTTAAAACCGCAGTTTTTCCGGAACCTGCACCGGCACTTACAAGCAATTCCCTGCCGTCTGTATTTATTGCCGAAAGCTGCGCCTCTGTCCATTTTGGTGACATAGCTTTATCTCCTTTCTGTGAGAGTTCTTATTGCTTTTTTCTGCAAACAGGCTTCATTTCGCAGTATGCACAAGCATCGTGCTTTTTATTTCTTATAGGTTTTGCAGAAGCATCACCGCTTTTTATACTATCTCCGATCAGCTTAATTGTATTTTCAACATCGCGCAGTAATTCACCGAATTCTTCGATTGATTTAAGCTTTTCTGTGTTTTTAAACTCTCCGTTTGTCTTTCTTGATACCGGAATATATTTTCCGGAAAGCTCTGAATCCATTGCAGTTAATACGTCTTCATCACAAAGGAGTATTCCTTGGCGTGTCAAGCCGTCCTCTGCCCTGCTTTCAACTTCTTCCGGCGGCAATTCGTCTTCTGCTTTTACAGTTGGTACTGAAGCCGAAAAATATAACACACCCGCAGGCAGTATCTCTTTGCCGACATACAAATTTTTGTCCTCTTTTGATATCACGCCATTTTTCCAGATAGAGAAAAGATATAAAAGAAGCTGTGTATTAAGCCCCATTTTAATATCATCAATAGAAAACTCCTTCGTACCAGTTTTATAATCCACAACACGTATATAACATTTACCGTCTTTTTCCATTGTGTCAACTCGGTCAACTATACCGTAGATATATGCAAAAGAGCCGTCTGACAAAGTTATTTGGTATGGCTTTACCTTATTTCCATTTTCATTTTCAAAACCAATGGGAAGCTCAAAAAATGATGGTGTAAATTTACTCTGTGAAAACTCAGATGAAATATTCTTACATAAAAGTCTACAAGATCTTTTGAGCTTTGTGAAAAGATGATTCAATCTGCCGTTGTCTACCTTTGAAGATGAACTTAAAATAGCAGCGGTATACTCGGATATAATTTCATCAACCAGATTATCAAGCTCTTCACGGCTGAAATCGCAAAACGCTCCTTTTTCCTTTGCTTTTGAAACAAAAACTTCAAGAATATGGTGTACAAAAGAACCGATATTTGCTGCGTCAAATTTTGCAGGTTTATGTTCATCAAGCTTTAATATATACTTGCAGAAATACGAGAGATGACAAAGCACATACGTATCAAGACGTGACTGAGTAAGCCCAAGATCCCCAGCGAAAATCTCCGATGCGGTTTTTTCGTCAAGCTTTGTATTTTCCTCGCAAAGCGGCAAATCAAGCCTTTCAAGCTTATGCATTAATTGTTTGTCCTTTTGGCAATATCTAAAAATAGCATCTCCAAGGGCTGTACCTCTTGTTTGTGCCGCAAGTTCACTTATACAAGATTTTACAAGAACTCCTTTATCAAGAGCAGACGAAGAAAACTTTTCAATAGCTGCCATAGGGAAAAGGCTCATAATCCTTGCAGCTCCGAAAGAACATTTCATCATATGTCCTGCAAGGTCTGAGCTTGACCATACAACAGTCAAGCTTTCCGAAGCCGATGACACCGCTCTATAAAAATCAAATCTTTCATCAACAGCTCTGTCTTCACAATTTGCCGATAATTCAAGACCTATGGTTTTAAGATAATCTCTCTCAATATCGGAGAACACCCCGTCATCTGTTGGTACAAACGGAAATATGCCTTCATTAGCACCTATTATATAAATATTCTTTGCACTTGTACGCATAAGCGAAGCATCGCCAAGAACAACTTCATCAATAGTTGTCGGTATTTTTCCGATGTCCGTATTATCAAACACAATTTGAAGTAAATTATAAAATGCATCGATACTTGGTTCAAGATCACCCATTACTGTGACAATTTCGTCAAGTGAATCAACAAATATTCTAAAAATCTGATAAACTTCCTGAGCCTCGTCCGGCGATGATTCTTGTAGTTTTACCGCTAAAGCAGAAAGCTTATCCCGTATGCCGATAGCCTCAGAATATTCAAAAAGAGCACGGCAACACCCCTCCGTATTTTCAGAAGAATCCAGTGCACTGTGGAAATCTTCCAAAGGCTCTATAAGACTTCTTCTTATAGAATTAATTTCACAAAGCTTTTGCTTTGCCTCGCCGGTAAACTCAGCCGAATATCCATCAGGATTCATTTTGAAGTCTGATATCCAACGATTTTTGCCTCTGATATTCCAAAGCAGTGCATAGTTTTCTATTAACATCTCTTCATCAGGTGTCAAGCCGCAAAGTCCCGTTTTCATATAGGATATTACATCTGAGCATCTATAATTATTAATTTTCAAACTAAGAGCAGTAAGAATAAGCTTAATAAATGGTTTTGTTTTTATATCGGTACGCTTTGAAATGTGATACGGAATATTGTATTTATCAAAAACAACGTCAAAAATTCCGTCATAACGCTCAATTCCACGACTTACAATTGCAAAATCACGCCAAGAAGCACCTTTTTGCACTTTCTTCAGTATATCTGCAGCTGTAGCTTCACACTCTTCAAAAAGATCTGAACATTCAAAAAAAGCTATTGAAGATACGTCATTTTTGTAGGCTTGTTCTTCTGTTAAATCAAGCGACCACAAATGCTTTTCCAAAAACAAAAGTTCCGGGTTAAGTGTTCGTGTATTTCCTTCAAGTGTAATAGTTTTATGTTCTTTTTTGTATTTTTCGCATAGTTCCGATAAATACTTATATGTACTGTTTGCATTTTCAAACATATCATCGGATAGATCTGCACACAGTGAAAAGGAAACATTATCGGCTGTTCTGATGATTTTCTCAATTATTTTGTATTCCTGAGGCGTAAAGCCAAGAAAAGAATCAAAATAAACATCAGCGCCCGAAAAAAAACTGTTGGTTTCAAGAAGTTCTGCCGCCTTTGTCAGATCATCGGAAGCGTCATCACAAGTTTCTGCAATCAGGTTTTGATATGAAGCATATATTAGTGACAAATCAAAAAGCCTTTTTGACAAAAGCTCTCTTTTCTCGTTTTTTTCAGCTTTTCTTGCTGCATTTTCAAGCATTGAAGGGCTTATAAGATAGGTCTTGAATTCATTTACCGCCGAAAGCATCTTGGATACCGTTGACGTATCAATTTTCAAACGAAAATTCAACAAACCGGACAGCTCGGACAAGGTACGCCACATCAAAAGCATTTTTCCGCTGTTTGTAACATAGCTGTAAGAAAGTCCGCCGTACTCTCTGAAAATACGGTTGCACAGTCTTTTGAAATTAAGAATTTCAAGATTCATCGAGGGAGTATTCCCCAGAAGATTTGCCATTTTTTCTTCGGTTTCCACCGCCATTTGCTCGGGTACTATTAAAAATACAGGCTTATCAAATTGAATTGAAGCCGCAGCTTGTCTGCAGATTTGTGCAGATTTACCGCTTCCTGCTCTTCCGCATATAAATTTAATCAATACTATCACCCTTTCACTGCAAACTCTGACTTTATGACAAATACACAAATTCTGTTACATCTGACATGGTTTTAAATAATTCTCTTTTAACTCTGAAAAAAAAATGATATCTGATATAAATGACGCCATCGGTTATTTTATAACATACAAAACGGCTCCGCAAAGAAGGCCACAGCACCAAAACAACAGTATTATCATTTAGAAAAGATTTTGCCATTCCCTTTCCGAATTCACCCGCACCGGTTATAATATATACACGTTTCTTACCAAGAATTGATTTTTTCAATTCAATATTATCAAGAGCTCTATTTCCTGCCCGATAACAATAAATTCCCAGAATAATGGCAAATATAAAAGCAATAGGTAAAAAAAG
>JAZNAB010000086.1:0-4321 GCA_045586285.1 Candidatus Flemingiibacterium sp.
ACGCCTAGTCGCTTAAGTACATAGGAGGATTTTATGGCAAATAAAGTAGTAATCTGTGGTGTGAATACGGCAACGCTTCCTAAACTTTCGGAAAAAGAAAGTCAACGCTTGTTGGTAGCGCTTAAATCGGGCGACCAAAACGCTAGGGAAGAATTTACCGTGTCAAATATGCGCCTAGTTTTATCGGTGATTAAGCGTTTTCATTTAAAGAACGCTAACTCGGACGACGTTTTTCAGGCAGGGTGTATAGGTTTAATAAAGGCAATAGACAACTTTGATTTATCGGTTGGCGTTAAATTTTCGACCTACGCCGTGCCAATGATGTTTGTATAGCGAAATGCAATACAAGCATCGGAGGTAAATTTGTCTATGAACACTCAAGAAAAGCTCCCTATTACAAGAAAAGCCGCAATTTATAAGGCAATTTCGTTATTAGAGAAGCAAGGAAACCGTGAAGAAGAAATCGCTATACTTCAAGAACTTGCGACAGGAGTGCCGATATTACAGTGGTCAGAGAAGATAGCAAAAGATTGTATCGACAACTTTTATTTGGAAAATCTTCGTTTGCCAACTGTAACGGATTTGCAAAAGAAAAATGCAGAACTTCCTGCCCATCCAAACTTTAAGTATATCTTTGGTATTACTGCAAGTCAATGGTTAATGAAGCACGGTCAAGAATATGAGCCACCTAAAACAACAAGAAAGCAAACGTTGTTATTAGTAGTTGATATGCTTGATGGCGAAGAACAACAACGTATAAAAGATATGTTGGATGAATATCCACTTGCAAAATGGAACGAAGTAAATACCATTGATTGTATAGTGACTTTTTATCAGAAGTACAATCGTATGCCTTCTGAAAAGGAAATGGAATCATCCGAAGAACTCCCTTATTATGGAATGTTCAAATACAAATGGAAGAAAAGTTATCTCAAATGGTTAGAGGAATATATTCCGATTTTATACAAGGCGTTCTTTGACGAGAGAGTTTATCAAAGAGATTATATTTCAGATTTTATAAGCGAATATAAAAGACTTCTTCCAAGAAATGAAGCCGATTTTGATAGAAGAAGGAATCAAGAGATTTGTTGCAAAGCAAGTCACATAAAAACGGCTCTCAACATAACAAGATGGACACAATTGGTTAAACATTGTGGGTTGGATTTATTCGATGCGGAAGCCGAACGTGTTGCAAAAGAAAAAGCAAAAATCAAATCAGTAAGAATAATTAGTGTTGACTGTGGTGAAAACTTATTCTTCAGAGAGTTTAGTAAAGAGTTGGAGAAAGAAGTTGCAATTACAAGTGACTGACAAAAAGAAAGAACTGTCAAAAGTGGCAGTTCTTTTTCTTTAATATGAGTTATAATTTTTGAGGGGATAATTAGCAATTTAATTTATGCCCGTCATTTCAGATTGACTTTTTAATGTAAAAGGGATATAATAATAGTACCACACTTTCTTTTATAATTTTTGTCAAGGAGTATTTTGGACTTCGCTCAATTATATATGTTTGTCTTTAAGGGTATAATTTCGGTAGAATTATATCCAATCCGTTTATGTTCCTTTTAGGCAAACGTGAGCGAAAAAAGAAGTGTGGTAACTTGTGAAAGGGTATAATCTGCAGTGCCGCTTTCGCAAGAGGGCGGCATTTTTTATTATGCTAATGAACTTAATAATTAAAAGCCGTCGAACATATAGCAGTATGTTTAGCGGCTTTTTGTGCTTTATAGGGACTTGTATGAAGAAAATATTAGCATTTGTTTTAGTTTTTTGTTCTCTTTTTTTAGTTGTGAGCTTTGATGGTTCTCGACAAGTTAATGCTGCTTCTTACGAAGAACATTTTCCAACATATTCGCTATACACGCAAGAAAACGTTATTGTAAAAGAAAACGTATTGTATGACATTTCAACGGTTGCAGATTATCAAATAGAAGAAAAACTATCCTACGAAGTATCAGGAGCAAAAGGAAGCGTTCACGATTTTTATGTTCCTATAAGTTCTCACGTTTATGACATCCCTAACGTGGAAGTAAAAGTAAATGGAGTAACGATAAATACGGAATTGCTTTATGGCGCAGATTCTATTTGGTTTACAAATGATACAACAATGGCTAACGCCGTATCAAAAGCATACGATACAACGATTGACGAAACAGTAACCGGCACTTTATATACCGTGACTGCTGCATCGGACTCGATGACGATTGCCTATAAAATAGACGGGACATATCCGATGATTTATGAGTGTGGCAATAGATATACGGCAAACTTTTCAGACGGTATTACGACTTATACAACGAATACAACGCAAGGTCAAACATATAAGCTCTTTGTGATAGGAACTGACTTTGAAGTGTTTGAAACAACTGACACTTTTTTCAAAAGCACAATGACGTGTAAAAAGTATATAGACGATTATTACGCTCAATGGCAAGAATACTACGATTACTGTAATTTGAAAGTTGGATATTTGTATTCCGAAATGAGTCGATTGCTTGACTCTAAAAATAAAGTTAGAGCTGATGATTTTTTCTTGGATAGTCATAATTATAGAATGAATTTTTACAAGTTTTCGATAGAATTGCAGGAAGAAGTAACACAAATAATGTATTCTCAAAGAGCAAGAGTGCAGCGTGATACAACGTATGAACCGCATATATACTTGTTTGAACGTAAAAAGTCTGCACAGTACCCGACTGAATACACGATAAAAAGCACAGAGGAATTTCCGTTCATTATTGAGAGCAATATTGATATTAGCAAAGATGGAAACACGTATAAAGTGATTACCGAAGAAAATTCCTTTTATGCAATCTATTGTAGCGAAGATTCTTCCCATAGTATATTTGCAGATAAAGAGCAAGATAATAAATTAGTTTGGTATATTGCTTTGGCAGTAGTTTCTGCGATAGCAGTTGGAGTAATAACATATTTTGTAATTATAAGTGTTGAAAGGAAAAAGAGATGGAAATAAAGACTTGTTGTTTCATTGGTCATAGAGAAGTATCTGATAGAAACATAGTTTATAACCGTGTAAAAAAAGCTATCAAGAATTTGATTGTAAATGAGAATGTTAGAGTGTTCCACTTTGGAAGTAGAAGTGAATTTGATGATATTTGTCACGAAATAGTAACTGCTTTTCAAAAGGATTTTCCTGATATTAAGAGAATCAACTATAATCGCAAGAGTGAGTATGTCGTTAAAAAAGATGAAAAAGAAAAGTTAGAAGAACAATGGAGTAAACTTCTCCATCAAGAAGTATCGCTAAAAGATTACGACGGAGAAAAAATGTCTGAACGAGTTGCTCGTGCCGGACGTGCTTCTTATGTAGAGCGTAATAAAGAAATGATAGACGATAGTGACTACTGTATTTTTTATTGCAAAGAAAATTATGTTCCTGACGTAAGCAAATCACGCTACAAATCAAGCGGTAAAAGTGGGACAAAAATCGCTTTTGATTATGCGAATACCAAAGGTAAAGAAATAATAAATGTTGCAGATGAGGGTGGCTGAATGTCAAAATACAAGCCCATTTTTAAGAAAGTAGGGTTATTTCTTTTAATCTCAATTTCTTTGATAACCGTAATAATGGGTATTTCCTTTTGGAGTAACGATAAAAACCCAACCTATGAAAACGTACCTTATACAGTAGAAGAAGCAAGAGTTTATGTAACGAATTACGGTGATTGTTATCACAGTTCTGACTGCTCGTATTTACACTCTTCAAGAAATGCAATAGGGAAGAATAAAGCAAGAAGTCAAGGTTATTATGTGTGTAGCAGATGTAATGGTATTCCGAGTGGGACAATAGAAGAAACGTACTACCAACAAGTGGAAAAGGATATGACGAGTGAAATTGTTTGGGGTTCGATTGTTGGAGGGGTGGTTGTAAGCGCAATCATATATGTACTTATACCGAAAGAAAAAAAGGAAGTGTAAAGGCGTTCCCTATAAGGGATTTTTTGAAACATTAAAAATTTATAGGAAATTGCACTTTCAAGCGGTCAAAAGAAACAATCAGATTCCACACGGGGTCTGTTTTTTTCTTTTAAGTCAAAAAATCGTAGCTGTGAACAAAAAGTAAATAAAATAAAGAAAATTCGTAAAGGATAGTACTATTTTTCGCTTATATATCAAAACACCTTGATTTTTTTGGGGAAAATTGCTATAATTAAGTATCAAAACGTAACAAAAGGAGGACGACAATGGCTATTGCATACGGTTTAATATTCGCATTATCGCTTATTATGCCACCGTTATATTTTGCTTTCATTCGCAAAAAGCAAAACGAACCGTGGCTATTAGGTCTATTCCTTTGTGT
>JAZNAB010000087.1:0-3421 GCA_045586285.1 Candidatus Flemingiibacterium sp.
TATTAAATCTTCCATTTCATATCTCCGATAACTGCTTCAGCGCAAAGGCTGCTTGAGCTTTCGGAAGCATTTCTGATCAGCCTTATAAGTGTTTCGCACTCAATCGGCAATGAGGAATAGGGATCGCACAACCCAACAAGTCTTATATGCGATTTATATGATGAATCGGATATTGCAGAAATCCTCTCACATAATGCTCTCCAAAAATCCCCTTTAAATACTCTTCCCTTATCAAGAGAGAATGTTTTAGTTAATCTTAAAATAAAATCTCTGCGACTTTTGCATTTTGAAAAGTCAGTTATATATAATTCAAATGATTCTTTAATAGCTGCTGTCATATCTGTTCTCCAATCCTTTGAAAAGTGTTCGGTTCTGTTCGGTACTAAAATTATAGCACAAATGTTCGGTCGTGTCAATACAAAAAGCAAATATTTATTTGATTTTTCTAGAAATTGTCAAAATATACAAATTTAAGTCTAAAATTTCTACATTTAAAGATGATATTATAGTATTTAACTTAATTTTCTATTAACATTTATGTATTATACTATATAGTAATACAAATATTAGGAGTCTTGCAGTTATGGCTGATTTACTAAAAAAGCTGTTTACGAACCTTAAGATAGCTTTTAAAAGTGCTTTATATAATTACAAACAATATGTAAGTTTTTTTGCTGCTCTGTTTCTGATTCAATGTTTTTTCGGTATGCTTACTCTTTCATCAGACACAAACAGAGCTGTTACAAAAGAAATTATTTCTTCAAAGTATGATTATGATTTATTGTTGCTTGATTTAAATTACGATCAAATGTTCTTTCTTGAGAATGATGAAATCGAGGTCTTTGTAACCGATCACGTGTTCGATATTGTTCGCATCAAAGAACGCGTCAGTACAATTGACGGAAATACTACATATGACGTTTACATAAATGTAAATAATGAAGATAAGGAAGAGGGGGCTTCACTTTTCCTTCGTAAATATCTCGGTTATCTGCAAAAATATGCAGATATCGACAAAGATGTAACTGTTAAATATTCAGAAATATATAAGCTTCAGTCATATGACTCTGCTGCAATGACCAGCTACTATATATTTGCTTCTATAATGACTGTGGTTTCTATTATATTAATAACTTCAATATATAGAATCAGGGTTAATCATTATAAGTTCACATACGGAATTTATATGAGCTTTGGTGCAAATTTTAAAAAGCTTGTAAATAATTCATTTTGGGAAATGACCGCAATTTCATTAATGACATTTATTCCGTCCCAGCTATTCTCGCTGTTTATTGTCTACCTAATCTATGCACAAAACGGCGTTACCTGCTCTTTTGGATTATCAGCATTTATAAAAGTTTTTATAATAAATCTTATAATCGTTGTAATTTCAGTATGTTTTCCGATGTGGCGAATATCAAAAGATATGCCCTGCAGACTTCTGCAATCTTATGATAATTCCAATTTGGTTACATCACCCAGACACTCATTTGACTTTTTCAAATTCACTTTTCCAAAGAAAATTGAACTTGCTTCAATGTGGAGATTCAGAAGATATATTTCGGTTATGCTTATAACTGCTGTTAGCTTTGCCGCAATATTCGTTTCCGGACTTTATATTGCCGACTATTATAAATACACACTTGAATTTTCAAAGCCGCAATTTACAGCAAAACTGATTAATGAAGCCGCATATGATGAATGGCTTGTTCCTGACCTTGAACAAATAGATGTTGTATATAAGCTCGGAGCATATTCAAGTATGGGAGCACCGTCAGCACGTTCACACGTTCTTTTACCAAAAAAATCGCTTAGAGTTTCTGCCTCTTTAATAAGCGCAACTCCCGAAAATTATCCTGAATACAGCGCAGTAAATAAAGTAAATTATGTACTAGCCAACAATGCAAATATAGATCTTATTACAAGCGAATTGTTCGACTATAAAATAGAGGGTGACCCGCACAAAGTATTAACTTCCCCGGGATATGCAGTGGTAACCAATTACATTGGCAACAAGCGTATTGCTGACTTCAAGGTCGGGGATACCATTTTGGTTGGAGCTTATAACGGAAGAACTGTAGAGGTTGATTTTAATCTTACGGGAATGGCAAGACTTCGCCAAGAACTCAGATATTATAGAATGAACTATATAAGCCTTGAAGTCTGTGCCGTAATTGATGGGGTTGATACTCTTTCGGGAGCGCCGATTTACCTTAACTCCGAGGTTTATACAAAAATTTGCGGAACTGAAACTCCTGTAATAAATACTCTCGACATATATATGAAACCCGGAACAACAATTGAGGAAGCTACCGAAGCCTTTGATGTGCTTCGCAACTATACATCATATTATACAGATAATCTTGAGTTGATTGATAACAACGCTGTAGCTAACTATAAAATTTCAAGCTCACTTAATTATTATCAGTTATTTATAGCTATTTCTCTTTTAATATTAGCAATTTCCCCATTAATTTGGTTTTTCTCACAAACATTATTTATTAAAAAAAGAGAGAAAGAATTTTCAGTGCTTATCTGGCTTGGCGGAATTAAGAAGGATATTAGAAAGCTATCAATATTTAATGGAATCATACTGTCACTTTTATCAGCGGTGCTTTGCATTGTTGTAAGCATTGTTTCCATAACTCTTATTCAAATGGCAATTACACAAATTCCGCCTGCATTATATGGATCCACACAAAGCTATTATTTTGATATTTATATTCCATTATCTGCACTCATATTGAGCACTGTGATTTCGATGCTTTCAGGATATTTATCGTCCACATTACCTACAAACAGCTTTTTAAAGGTTTTTGATAATTACACAGCTTCCGAGGAATTTTCCGACTCGAAGGCCGAATAATCGTGTGAGAAAGGAGAATATGGTATGTCAGTAATTTTATCTTGCAACCAAATAATAAAGCAATATAAGCAATATGATGCAACAATAACAGCCGTTAACCGTGCTTCCTTTGAAGTAAAAGACAACGAATTCGTTGCGATAATAGGAGCGTCGGGTTCAGGTAAATCCACCTTGCTGCAAATCTGCGCCGGACTTGATAAGCCGAATGCAGGAAATGTATCTATCAGAGGAAAAGATATTACAAAAATGCCTTCAGACCAATTAAGTCGTTTCAGAGGTAATTTTACAGGATTTATCTTTCAAAAACATAATTTGATACCACAGTTTACAGCCCTTGAAAATATTTTAATTCCAACTTTGATGTGTGACAAGCCCGATTATAGCTACGAAGAACATCTAAAAAAGCTTATAGCAACCCTTAAAATTGGAGATAGGCTTAATCATTTACCAAGTGAGCTTTCAGGCGGTCAACAGCAAAGAGTAGCCATTGCAAGAGCACTTATAAACCGGCCGTCTGTAGTTTTTGCAGATGAACCGACGGGAAATCTTGACAGA
>JAZNAB010000088.1:0-6083 GCA_045586285.1 Candidatus Flemingiibacterium sp.
TAAAATATTTTAAATAAAATCAATAGTTGTTTTGCATATAAATTCCCCAATAATTTCGGTCATTTATCTGCATTTTTCGGGTTTTTGCCATATTTCATACTATATATGGAATATATTTACATATTTAATAAAATATAACAATGTATTATTGGACGCTTTGAATTTCCGTAATAGTGGCACTTACACTGATTCCCTGACTCTTGATTTGAATATAAGATCCGGGGGCAAGATAGGTTGTTCCGCCGAGCAGAAATCCCTCGTCTGTAAATACACCGGTAGCTTCAACGGTAGCTCTTACGTCTTTACGTCCGTTTATAGCTGTGGTCTTTATTAAATTTCCGTTTATGTCCTCAACAAATGTTTCTGCATCCATTATGCTGAAGCCGTCTTTTAGTTTCCCGAAAAGGCAGTTGTGTGTTACGTCTGTGAATATATCACCCTGATTAAAGTAATTTCCAGATTCACCGTTAATATTAAATACTACAAAAGAAATTTCGGCTTTTTGCTGACTGTTTGTTGAAATAACCTTTTCAACAACGCCAGTTCTGAAAACTATTCCGATTAAAGCGCCCAAAACAATAATTACTATCAGAAAATCTATTACAGTAGGTTTAGTTTTTATCTTACTTGTTTTTTTAGAAACAGACTCCCTCATTGTGCATCCTCCATTTCTCTAATCATAATACAATATCCGGTTCCGGTGAAGTTTGGCACTCTCATATGAACCGTTGTTCCAACTGAAATATCATAACCGCCGTCAATAATGTAACGTCCGTTTGAATCTATAGATGCACTGGAAACAACAGTTATATTTATGTTGGAGTGATCCGGATATTTAGAAACGGTAGGTGTACCAGTTACTTTATTTGTTCCGTTATAAATAGCGTCTGATGTACTTACGTCAATTACTTCGCCAAGACTGTATTTTGCAACAGAGTCTATTATTTTATCACCTTTTATTATATTATCCTTAAATTCGTTTCTTACGGTGCGAAGCTCAATTACATATTCAATTTTAACGGAAGAATTTGAAGCGCCTGCACTTCCGAAAGCGAAGAAGGCTATTGCTCCTGCAATAACAAGTATTATCACTGCGATAATAATAGCGTCTATTGCATTGAATTTGTGCTTACTAGTTATAGTATTCATAGCTTTTATTTCCTTTCAGTCAAAAAATTTCTTGTTGTGCTGTGGCTTTTAAATTTTTCCTGATTGCCACGCCAAGACCAAGTATCAACCAAAACACAAGGAAAACTCGGTAGTTATACCAAATATAATCTGTCAAACCTTGCGCAAGCACTGCAAGTAATCCGCAAAAAATCGCATTTGACAAATATTTTTCGGGTCGTGTTTCTGTTTTATGAAGCTCAATACAGCTTTGCGCCCAAATGAATATTGTAACAATGAAAATAATCAAGGCAAAAATTCCGAGCTCCACTACTATTTGAAGGTAAAGGTTATGAACGTGCTGTGCGGTTTCTGCACCGGAAAGTGAATAGAAGGGATAAACCATTTTAAAAGCTTCATATCCGACTCCGATACCGCTTGGCCAATAGTCTTCGAGCATTCTGAGTGCTCCACGCCAGATGTTTACTCTGTATGAGGTTGAACTATCGGCAAGGTTTCCGATACTAAGAAATCTTGAGGTTATGCTTTCCGGCAAAACAAAGGGCAAGAACGGTATTCCAAGAGAGCAGAACAGTAAGCCTGTCAAGGTGTGTCTTGAATACATCAAAAGGAATATAAGAGCACCGATTAATATTCCGAGCCAAGCACCTCTTGACCAGGTATATATAATACAAAGGGTAATCAAAACAGCACCAACAAAGCCGAAGGCTTTTTGCGATGTTTTTTTGGAAATCAAGAATATGGTTACTACAAGAGGCAGTATCATAATTAAATATTCTGCAAGGACATTAGGATTTTCAAAGGTAGAAACCACTCGCCCGGAAATATCCTCAAACATCTCTGTATCCTGCCAGGTTTGCTCAACCTTTCCAAAAAAGTTCTGATAAATACCGTAGATGGCAACAAATGAAGCGGAAAGGGAAAATCCTACAATACATCTTGCTATCCATTCTTTAGAACGAATGAGATTGACAACGAGAAAATATCCAATAGCAAATGCTACATAAACAAGCACCGGCTTTAGACTGGCAGCAGATGATGACACAAGCCCTCCGAAGCCAAGCAAAACTATAAATAATAAAACAAAAATATCGAGAAGATCAAATTTCAGTGATCGTTTGCCGCACATCACCTTTAATAAATAGCAAACGGCGGTATAAAGCACAGCGCCTACAAGTGCTAGTGTTGGGGTGAATGGCACAAGAATCATAATGCCAAGCACTCCGCATTCAGGGCGGATCAAAACGATATAAGCACAAATTAAAAGTGCTATTCCCGCAAGTAAAATAATAGGTCTTACGAAAAATGATGCGATACCAAAGACTAAACCCGCAATAAAAGCAACATTGAATCTTTCGTTTGCTGTACCGCCTTTGCCGAAGCTTTCTTCACGTGCACCAATAACTTTAAATAGTATGAACCTAAAGGAAACACTTGTTGTAAGGGCGCTTTTTAGGGTGTGCCTTGAAGAAATCATTGCAACTGAGGATATCAGCATAAGCACTAATGTCAGTATATTAACAATATCTAACGCTTGGTTGTCTTCTAAGTAAAACTTCCTGAAAAGACTTGTTATTGTACTGTACAGTGCGAATGAAAATACAAATATTCCATAGGATTTCATTGAGCTTGATACCATAGAATCAAGCATTTTGCGTATATTTAGCAGAATATGGCTGTTTTCAATTGAGCGGGCAAAAATTCTTTTGGCAGGAATAACAAAGCGCTCGGACAAATCAAGTTTACTTTTAAACTTTGATATTAAGCTTGTTTTTAAAAATGCATTTTCTTTTTCATAAGAAGTGAAAAGATTCCCTAAAAAACCGTTTTCAAGTTTTTTGTAAACCCACTGTGATGCACGACTAAGCGCTGATATTATTAAAGAGCCCGGCACACGCCGTTTCTTTGTGGAGTTCGCTTGACTATTTTTTAGTTTATTCAAGTGTATTACCTCCGATTTTTATTATTTAACTATACCTTTAAGATTATTTTTTCTTCAGTAATCCCGTAAGCTTTGAATATACAAGATATAAAGCGGTAGACGGAATAAAGGTTATCAAACCGTATATGACGTTGATTATAAAGCCTTGTTCATATGGATTTGAATTCAAAAGCTTTGAGATTGCGGTGCAGATAATGTATACAATCACTCCGCCGATAATAATTTTTATAAGATTTATGAAAAGCTCCTTTGAAAATATTCCCGGCAGCTTTTTCATCGCAACAAATAACAGTACTATAGAGCATATTATTTGGCCAGCCGCATTTGAAATGCCTACAGCACCCACATCAAATAGATTAGACCGGGTTAAAATAAAGCCTGCCGTAAGGTTTGCGGCAATTCCGAAAAGAGCGCCCAGCATTACGATATACGGTTGATTTTTTGAATAAAAAACTCTTGAAAAAAGCTCTGTTATCGCAAAAAAAGGCATAGCAGGCAAAATACAATTTAGGGTACGGGCTGTATAGTAAGCGTCATTTGGTGTGAATTCACCACGAAGATATATTATTGCAGTTCCCTCACCTGAAAGCACCAATGCCGCCGCCATAAACGGTACAATAATCAGTAGCGCTGAGGTTATACCGTTTCTGACAATTTCGAAAAACTCATTTGAGGAGTCCTCGCCGCTAAGACGTGCAATTTTCGGGAAAGTGTAATTACATATACTGTAGGTCAGTGTACCTACTATTATTATATAAATGTTGCTTGAATAGTCAAATATGGTTGCAGCGCCGGGGACTTGTCCTGCCATAGAAATCTTTGATGCAAAATACTGACCGAGAAGGATACCTGCAGGTGTAAGCCAAGAGCCTACCATAATAGGCGGTGCGGCTTTAAGCGCTTTTATCAGCGTAGGGTTTTTGAAATTAAATAGAAGTTTATATGAAAATCCAAGTTTTTTGAGTGGTAAAATCAGCGTAATCAACTGAATAACCCAAGATAAAAGATAAGCTGCGGCAAGTCCGTATATACCCATATCTCCAAGGGGGGCGTTAAAAAACACGAGATAAATTACAACGCCCAAATTGGAAACGGCGCTGATTATTGCCGGTGCAATAAAAGAGCCTTTTGACTGAAGTACGCCAACAAGGGTATATGCTGAACCTGTAAAAATAATTAAAGGGAACATTATACGGGTAAGAGTAACCGCAAGTGCAGTTGCCTCATTACTGAGCCCACTGGCAATCAAGCATATAAACGGTTTTGCGAATAGAATACCGATAATGGCAAACAAGGAACATATAACAATAATAAAGTTTAAGAAAATACAAGCGAATTTATCCGCTTCTTTTCTATTTTCGGGCAGGTCGCCTTTTTCCATAAAGCTGTTATATGCGGGGATAAAGCATCCAAGTACCGCTGCTGCAAGAAACATATCAAAAAATGCTAACGGAAGCTTTGAGGCGGCAGTAAAAGCATTTGCAGTTTCGGTTGTGCCGTAAGCGTTAGCTTGCAGTATACCTCTTAACATACCCAGAAGCTTTGATAATACGGTTGCACCCATCATTATGGCAACTGTTTTTACAGCTCCCCTTGTTTTTTGCTTGTTCATAGCTCCTCACCTTCTTTTTTCTTTTGAGAGGGCTTTTTGACTTTTACTTTTTCACCGTGCTCCTTCAGCCATTTTTCATATAGGTCGGGACGGCATTCGGCAGTCTTTTTCAGTGAAGCTTCCAACCGCCATTTTTCAATATTGGCGTGATGTCCGGACAAAAGCACGTCAGGGACGGTTTTGCCCATAAAATCATAAGGGCGTGTATACTGCGGGTATTCAAGCAGCCCTGAAGCAATGCTCTCACCCCTCCAGCAATCTTCGTTTGAAAGAACGCCTTCAATCATTCGGCAGACACAATCTACAAGTATGCAGGCGGGAAGTTCTCCGCCTGTCAGAACATAGTCCCCGATGGAGATTTCTTCATCTACAATTTCCTCAATAATGCGCTCATCTACTCCTTCATAGTGACCGCAGAGAAGTATCAAACTATCATATTTTGTCAGCTCATAGGCTTTTTGCTGAGTCAACACTTTACCTCTCGGCGACATATAAATAACACGTCTTTTTTGAGGTGATCCGGACGATTCTTTGTCTAAGTCGTATGAAACTGCCTTAAAACATTCGTATATAGGTTCAGCACCCATCAGCATCCCCATTCCGCCGCCGTAAGTCGTGTCGTCTACACGGTGGTGCTTATCTTTGGAATAATCTCTTATATTATGGGCGTGTATTTCTATTATTCCGCTTTCCTGCGCCCGTCCGATAATACTTGAATTAAGTACATTCAAAACGACATCGGGAAAGAGTGTCATAATATCAAATCTCATTTGAAATAACCTCAGCGTCATCATCAAACATTCCGGGGATTATATTTAGAAAAACACCTTCCTCGGTGTCGATATGGCCGATAAATTCGTCAACTGCAGGTACAAGCACTTCTTTGCCGCTTTTTGTCTTTACTGCAAAGAGGTCTGATGCGGGGCTTTCTATAAGGTCGCAAAGAGTTCCAAGCACCGTGCCGGTTGCTTCATCATAAACCGTAAGTCCAATAATATCTGCAACAAACACACGGTTTTCTGCAATGGGTATTTCCTCTCGCTTAGCATATACTACACGGTTTTTAAGCAGTACTGCATCTTCCACTGTCGTGATACCTTCAAAGTACATAAGTGCACAACCCTTATGTACTGATGCCTTTTGAACGGTGAGCTTTATAAGTTCATCGGCTTTTTTATAATAAATGTTCTTGATTTGGCATAAAACTTCCGGTGAGTCGCACCAAGCTTCAATTTTGAGCGCACCTTTTACACCGTGGGTATTTATTATTTTTCCACATTCAAGGTATTTTTCTTGTGACATATTAAAACAAACGCCTCCTTATAAAAGGCTTATCATTAATATAAAAGCATATAATTACTCTATTATAATCTATTGTAACACATTTTTGTTAAGTATTCA
>JAZNAB010000089.1:0-3549 GCA_045586285.1 Candidatus Flemingiibacterium sp.
GAACAACAGTGTATTTGTTATCATTTCGGCGGAGTGCTTCAAGGCTGCCCATAGGAATAGGCTTGATGACAGCAACATCAGCGTCCCAAACGCCTTTTTTATTAGCAATATCTATAAAGTAATCAACAAATGCACGAAGGAATTTGCCTTCTCCGAATTGCAGAACTTTTATTTGGTTGTTTTGATTATTCATAATAAAATTTTCCTTTCATTGTAAGCGCTTTCATTTCACTCTAATTATACATCATTTTACGAAAAAAGTCAATAGCTTTAATAAAAAATTGACAAATACTTTTTTGTATGTTATACTATTTTAGGAAAGAAAAGAACAAGGCATTTATTGCCTTTTATAAAATAACACCTTGTAAAGTGAGAAGAATAATGAATATATATGAAATAGCCGAAAAAGCAGGTGTTTCCATTGCAACAGTATCCCGTGTAATTAATAATAACTGCTCGGTAAGTGAAAAGACAAGGGAAAAGGTTCTTCGAATAATTGATGAGGAAAGTTATCGCCCAAACGTATTTGCAAGAGGTCTTGTTATTGATAGTATGAAGCTTGTGGGGGTCATTTGTACTGATGTCAGCGACATTTTCATTGCAAAAGCATTGAGTCTTTTACAAAAAAATTTGCACGAGAGAAATTATGATACTCTTTTGTTTTGTGTAGGAAATCATCAAACTGCCACTTTAAAACATTTATACTATTTGCAAAGCAAACACGTTGATGCGATATTTTTGATAGGCTCTTCTTTGGGGGAAACTGATGATCAAAGTCTGAGAGAAATTGCCAGATCTGTTCCGCTTATAATGATAAATAGTTCAGTTAATATTGAGGGTATATATTCTATATACTGTGACGAGGGGGCAGGTATCCGAGAGGCTGTTGATCTCTTATATAAGAAGGGAAGCCGTAAATCTTATATTATTTATAACGGTCTTACTCCTTCAACAAAAAGAAAGATAGACGGATTTAAGCTTGGTTTAAAGGCTCACGGCGTAAAAGATGCTGAGAAATATATCATCTGTACCGAGGACAGTATATCCGGGGGATTTGATGCTGTAAATATGCTTCTTTCTAAAAATGAAATTCCGGACGGAGTTATTGCTGTTTCTGATTCAATTGCTGCAGGAGCACTTAAAGCTTTCAGAACTAAAGATATTAAGAGTTATGTAATTGGATTTGACAATACTATTATTTGCGAGTGTACCGCACCGCCGCTGTCAAGTATTGATCCTCAAATCGAAGAAATGTGCGTTATGGCAGCTGATTTACTTGATAAAATTTGCAAGGGTGAGAAGCTTAATAAAACTTATATCAGCAATCCTAAGCTTGTTTTGAGAGAAAGCTTTTAAATTCATAAAAAACCGACAGTTTATAACTGTCGGTTTTGTAATTTAATTGTTGCCGAAAATACCGTCGTAGAGAGCAAACATTTTAGCAACTTGTGCTCTTGTAGCCGGTTCATTGGGAGAAAGAGTGCTTGTTGTGTTAGTTAATGAACCTAAATATATACCGTTTGATATAGCCCACGTCATAGCTTCTTTTGCATATTCGGGAACATCGTTTCCGTCGGAATAATCGGCAAGAGTTAGCTGTGTGCTTACCCCGGCACTTTCAAAGTTCGCTTGTCTTGCAAGAATTAAGCATGCCTGAGCTATTGAAATGCTGTCATATGGAGCAAATACCTCTTCACTGTAACCTGATACTATTTTATTTTCATTTGCCCAAGCAATATAACCTGTATAATACTGACCTGCAAGTATATCTTTAAATGTAAATGAAGAATAAGCAGTATCATCAACGTCAAGATATCTGCCAAGTACAGTTACGAACATTGCACGGTTCATTTGAGCATCAGGAGCAAATTCGGAATTTGAAACGCCGTTAAAAATTCCTTCATCAGTTACAAACTTAATTGCTTTAAATTCAATATAATCTACGGGGACATCAACAAAGCGCTGAACTTTTTCATCTGCTGCTTTTGTTCTTCTTTGTGCAAGTAACCAATTTATCATTTTCTCGTCTTTATGTGCTGCAAGCCAAGAGTAATGCTCCCAACTTGTGCCGGGGCCGGTTACAGGGTCATATTCAAAAGCTTCTTGAACTTCGGGTAAGGTCGTGTCATATTCTGTATATATTACATCTCTTCCGAGATTCTTGAGAACAGCGTATGTTGCACGGTCGCCTCTGACATTAACAACTTTATCGTATATACCGTGATTAAGCCAGATTTTAACATTGTCATCTAAATTATAAGCTTGAGTTGGATCATTATATCCTGCAGATGGGAAAGCCGCTGTTACAAGCTCAGGACAACGTCTAATAAAGTCCCAGGTTCCGCCGCCGCCCATTGACTCACCAACTACATAAACTCTGTTCTTATCAATTTTGTAGTTTTTAAGAATGTGGTTATATACGTAATCAATAACGACTGACATTGCAGAACTTGTATTATCCGAAGTATATTTGTACAGACCGTTACTCCAGGAAGATGGTGCCCAGTATTGTCCTTCAGGACAGCGAGCAGCAAAAGCTATAAAGTTTTCGCCCTCTCTTGTAAGGACATTCTTTATCATATTGTTGCCGAGTCCGCCGCTGAATAAAGGTACGTCGTTTTTACGTGATCCTGCAAAATGGAAACCAATAATAAGTCCATATTCGTTATCTTCAGAATATGTTTTTGGAACGTAGATGCTTGTGGGAAGTGTTACACCGTTATAGGTATGAGTACCGGCATAGAATTCGCCTCTGTATTCATACGGAACAACTTTATCGTTTGTAACATTAGGGTCAACAGGAGTGGTAGCGTCAGATGGGAGTTTTCCTGTTTCTATGTAAGTTTCAGCATCTTCAACAGATGAGAAAAATCCGATTTCTTGAATATAGAAATAAGTACTTTCCGTTGTTGTATCGGGAAGATAAATAATAAGAGTATTCCAGCTTCCAGACAGAAAACGCCCCATAATACCGCTTTCGTTTGCTTGAATATCAACCGGGGTTGTATATACCCAATTGCCGTTTGAAGCTGAAATGTCGTCAGTAAGTGTACAAACTCCGCCGCCGCCTGAGTTTTCAACGGTAAACTTAGAGTTTGTTGTAGCATTTGTTTTGTATTTTACAATCATATATTTTGCGGTTGATGGAAGTATAGAAGCATTTCTTAATCTAGGGAAAAATCTGAAGTAAGATCCGGATTTTTTGGCAGATTTAAATATAGAAAGTGCTTGTTCTTCCTCATCAAAAGCGTATTTGCCGACGTTAGTGCCGAAGCTGTGGTTTGGATTTTCAGAATCTTCTGATGAGAAAATCTTCAGAGCTTGAGTTGCCTTTTCTTCGTTTTCCAAAGAAATGATAAGCGCTGTTGATGCAGCACTTACAGGAATAGACCCTGTCATAAATATTGGCAGAATCATAAGGATTACAAGTAAAACAGATGAGAATTTTTTGACAAAATTGTTTTTCATTACTTTAAGAATCCCTTTCTAAAATAATCGTGTTTTTTGCTAAAAATATTCTACTACAAATAATATATAAATACAACCAGC
>JAZNAB010000090.1:0-1819 GCA_045586285.1 Candidatus Flemingiibacterium sp.
TGGAATTGCAACAAACGTTCACTACAAACCGCTTCCGCTTCTGACTGCTTATAAAAATCTCGGTTTTGACATAAAAGACTTCCCTAACGCTTATGACAGATATCATAACGAGGTATCACTTCCTCTCAACACAAAAATGACGGAAGAAGACGTAGAGTATGTAATTGAGAATTTCAGAGAAATATGGGGTAAATAAAATGTATAAACATTTTTTCAAAAGATTGATTGACTTTTGTGTAGGATTGGTAGCGTTGCCGTTTGTATTAATTGCAATAATTATAATGGCACCAATTATCTACACAAATGATCCCGGGCCGGTTTTTTATAATGCTCCACGCAGAGGTAAAGACGGAAAAACCTTTAAAATGTATAAATTCCGTTCTATGTATGTAAATTCACCAAATTTAAAGAGTGCAGATGGTTCTACATATAATGGCGAGGATGATCCGAGAGTTACAAAAGTAGGAAAATTTATGCGAAAAGCATCAGTTGATGAAATTCCGCAGTTTTTAAATGTTTTGCTTGGTGATATGAGTCTTATCGGACCAAGACCTACTCTTCCGACAAAACCTTTTGAAGAAACAGATCCTGAAACCCGAGCAAGATTTAATGTTCGTCCCGGGGTTACAGGCTACGCTCAGGCATATTTCAGAAATTCAATCACTCAGCAGGAAAAATTTAAATACGATTGCTATTATGCTGAAAACCTTACATTTATGATGGACGTAAAAATCTTTTTCCAAACAGCTATGAGCGTTTTAAGAAGAAAAAATATCTATGTAAATCAGGAAATGAAAGCAGAGGAGAAAACCAAAGTATGAAAAATTTAATGATAATTGGTGCCTCCGTCCTGCAGCTTCCCGGCATTAAAAGAGCAAAAGAAATGGGCTTAAACGTTGCAGTTGCAGACTACGATGCAAATGCAATCGGAATTCCTTATGCGGATAAGTTTTACGAAGTAAGTACCATTGATATTGAAGGTGTAACCAAAGCGGCAGAAGATTTTAGAGCTGACGGAATTATGACTTTGGCATCTGATATGCCAATGCGTTCGGTGGCACGAGCTTCAAAAAAATTAGGCCTTAATGCAGTAAGCTTTGATACTGCAGTTAAAGCCACCGATAAGGGTGAAATGATTAAGGCATTTAAGGAGCATAACGTTCCTTCACCTTGGTTTTTCATTACTGAAAACAAAGAAAAATTAGAGGAAATCAAAGAAAAAATCGAATATCCTTGCATTTTAAAACCTCTTGATAATTCAGGGTCAAGAGGAGTTGTGCTTGTAAAAGATAAAAAAGACCTTGATGAAAGCTTTGCTTACAGTATAACCTCATCCCGAGGTGCAGGAGTTATATTGGAAGAATATATGCAAGGGTCTGAAGTAAGTGTTGAGGTTATGGCGTGGGATGGAGAAATCCATATTCTTGCCATTACAGACAAGCTTACAACAGGCGCTCCCCACTTTGTTGAGATGGGACACTCACAGCAATCAAGACTTTCTGAAGAAATTAAAAATCAGATTAAAGATGTGGCAACAAGGGCAGTAAAATCGGTAGGAATTGAATCAGGTCCTGCCCACGTTGAGATTATGGTAACCGATAAAGGCCCTAAAATGATTGAACTTGGCGCAAGAATGGGCGGAGATTGTATAACAACCCATTTAGTTCCCCTGTCAACGGGAATAGATATGATTGAATGTACAATCAATTGTGCTTTGGGACAAAAACCCGATGTTGCACCAAAATTCGACAAAGGAAGCGCAATCAGATTTTTTGATGTTCCACAAGGAACCATAAAAAACATTTCGGGTGTAGAAGAT
>JAZNAB010000091.1:0-11792 GCA_045586285.1 Candidatus Flemingiibacterium sp.
TGCCAACACAAGAATTCGCAACCGATATGGTAAAGAAAAATAAAGGCGCAATACTTAATATTTCATCTATGAATGCCTATATTCCGCTTACAAAAATTCCTGCATATTCAGCAGCTAAAGCTGGTATATCTAACTTTACACAGTGGCTTGCAACACATTTTGCAGGAACCGGTATTCGATGTAATGCAATTGCTCCCGGATTCCTTGTATCAGCTCAGAACAGAGCGCTTCTCTTTAAAGAAGACGGTACTCCGACACCTCGTACCGCTAAAATTTTAGGCGGCACACCCACCGGCCGCTTTGTCGATGCTGAAGAGCTTATAGGAGCTACTCTTTTCCTTTGTGACGATAAATCTGCATCTGCAATTACCGGTGTTGTATTGCCTGTAGACGCGGGCTTTGCAGCATATTCAGGAGTTTAATACAAAAAAATTGTGCTTTTGTTTTAGTTAAATTTGTTTTATAAAAAATCTATAACAATTTTATATTTTGAGGAGAATTCCCCATGAAAACACAAAACACTACAAAGAAATTCAGCATACGTGATAGCATTGCGTATGCAGCAGGTGACCTTGGTTGTAATATGAGCTTTGCGCTCAAGGGTACAATGGCTCTTTTCTGGACACAGGTTATGGGCCTTGGACTTTACTATTCCTTACTTTTAGTTGTCGTTCAGGTATGGGACGCTATCAACGATCCATTGATTGGTTCTATTATTGACTCTGATAGAAGAAAGTATAAAAGAAATAAGTTCTTGTCTTACATTTGGTTTGGATCTATCGGACTAATAGTAGGCGGAGCATTGTGCTTTTTGCCATTCCCAAGTGCACCGACGTGGGCGAAGATTATTATATTTATTTGCGGCTATGTAATTTGGGATGCTTTTTACACAATTGCTAACGTTCCTTATGGTTCGCTGCTTTCCTTAATTTCTAATGATGCTGCAGACAGAGCATCTCTTTCTGCGTGGCGTTCTATCGGATCTATGATAGGTAATATGTTGCCTATGGTAATACTTCCATTTATAATCTACGAGGCAGATGGAAAAACTCTTAATGGCGGCAGAGTATTCCTTGCAGCACTCATTATGGGCGTTCTTGGCTTTATTTGTTTCCAATTTATGATTCGAAATACAACTATCCGTGTTCAAAGCGATGTTAAATTAAATGAAGATGCTCCAAAATTTAATGTTTGGGAAGCTCTTAAAAACTTCGCTAAAAACCGTCCTGCAGTTGGTGCTACTCTTGCTGCTATGGGTATGTTTCTTGGTATGCAGGGCGCTGCTACAGCAGTATCCGTTGTATTCCAGATCTATTACGGAAATGCTAAGATTTCGGGTATTGTACAGCTCTTTGCTATGATTCCGATTATATTCTTTACACCTCTTGCTCGAAAGATGGTTACAAAATTCGGTAAAAAAGAGCTTTCTGTTGTTGGATCAATTTGCTCCATTATCGGCGGTGTCGGACTTTTCGTAATTGTCCCCAATAATACTAATATCGACCTTATTATCTACATTTTGTGTCAGCTTATTTATAGCCTTGGTCTTGGTATTTATTCTACAGTTTCCTGGGCAATGATGGGTGATGCAATCGACTACAATGAGTGGAAAACAGGCAAAAGAGAAGAGGGCGTGGTTTATTCACTTCACTCTTTCTTCAGAAAACTTGCGCAAGGAGTTGGCCCAGCAGTTGCCCTTGTAATTATGGCAAATCTCGGTTATGTAAATAATGCAACCCTTGATGCAAACGGAAATTACATCTATACTCCTGATGCTCTTGGAAAATTCAATGCCATAGATGTAAGCATTCTTGGCTTTGATGTTGCAACCAATATGCGTTGGCTTGTTGCGATATTATTCCTTCTTGCAGCAGTTATGCAGTTTGTTGGACTTGCTATTATTTATAACCTTGACAAGAAGACTCTTGCCAGAATGAATAAAGATCTTGGCCGAGATGTTGAATGTGCAGAGGAGAAATAAATGAGAAATATTATAAATATTAATAAGGGTTGGGGCTTCTCTAAAGAAGCCTCAGCCATTCCTGGAAGTATTCCTTCCGATTGGGAGAGTATAGATCTTCCGCATTCTTGGAATGCTGTCGATGGACAAGACGGCGGAAATGACTATTTCAGAGGTACAGCTTATTATGCAAAAAATATTAGCAAATCAGAGCTTATTGAAGCTGATTGCTATTATCTTGAAATTAAAGGTGCTAACTCTTCCGCTGACGTGTATCTGAATGGTGAAAAGGTTGCTCATCACGATGGAGGGTATTCTACCTGGCGTGTTGATTTAACTGCATTTTTAAAAGATGAAAACCTTATTGTAATAGCAGTTGATAATACAGCAAATGATAGGGTATATCCTCAAATGGCTGACTTTACCTTCTATGGTGGCCTTTACAGAGATGTTAATATTATCGCTGTAAACAATACTCATTTTGATCTTGATTATTTTGGCGGCAGCGGTATTCAAGTTACACCTATTGTTGACGGAGCTAATGCTACTGTTGAAATTAAAACCTTTATAACTAACCTTAAAGATACAGATGAAATTGTATATACTATCTGCGATAGAGATGAAAACGTTGTAGCTGAGATTTCATCAAAAGAAAATACCCATACTTTTTCTATTTCAGATGTACATCTTTGGAATGGTCTTGAAGATCCATATCTTTATAAGTCATATGCTTCTATAGTTCGTGATGGAGAAAAAATTGATACTGTATCAACAAGTTTTGGCTGCAGAAGCTTCAGAATTGATTCTGAACTTGGTTTTATACTGAATGGTAAGGAATATCCTCTCAGAGGAGTTGCACGTCATCAGGACAGGTGGGGAGTTGGAAATGCACTTCTTCCCGAACATCACGAGGAAGATATTGAGCTTATTTGTGAGGTTGGCTTTACAACTGTTCGACTTGCTCATTATCAGCACGACCAGTATTTCTATGATCTTTGCGACGAGAAGGGACTTATAGTTTGGGCTGAAATTCCGTATATTTCTCAGCATATGCCTAACGGTAGAGAAAATACAATCAGCCAAATGAAAGAGTTAATTACTCAAAACTATAATCACCCATCAATTGTTGTTTGGGGACTTTCAAATGAAATTACAATGAAGGGTGCAAATGATCCGGATCTTCTCGAAAATCATAAAATTTTAAATGATCTCTGTCACGAAATGGATAAAACCCGTTTGACAACTATGGCGGTTATTTCTATGTGCAGTATGGATGAGGAGTATATTCAAATTCCAGACACCGTATCGTATAACCATTATTTTGGTTGGTACGGCGGAGATACAACAATGAATGGACCTTGGTTTGACAAGTTCCACGCAAAATATCCTAATATCCCGATCGGATGCTCAGAATACGGCTGTGAGGCACTTAACTGGCATACTTCAAATCCGACTCAGGGTGACTATACCGAGGAATACCAAGCTTACTATCACGAGGAGCTTATTAAGCAGTTCTACACTCGTAAATATATGTGGGCAACACACGTTTGGAATATGTTTGATTTCGGTGCAGATGCTCGTGCAGAGGGCGGAGAGAACGGTCAAAATCATAAGGGTCTTGTTACTATGGACAGAAAGTATAAAAAAGATGCTTTCTATGCATATAAAGCTTGGCTTTCCGATAAACCTTTTGTACACATTGCAGGTAAGCGTTATGTTGACAGAGTTGAAGACGTAACTAAAGTTACAGTATATTCGAATCTTCCTGAGGTTGAACTTTTTGCAAACAGAGAGAGCATTGGTAAAAAACAAGCAGATGACCACTTCTTCTATTTTGATGTAAAGAATGTTGGCACGACAAAGCTTGTTGCCGTGGCTGGAGATTGCAAAGATGAAAGTGAAATCCGCAAGGTTGACACTTTTAATGAGGCTTATCGACTTGTTGAAAAAGGCGCTGTACTCAATTGGTTTGATATTACCGCACCTGAGGGACGTTTATCGCTTAACAGCAAGATGAGTGAAATTATGCAAACCTTTAGAGGTAAACTTATACTTGCTTCACTCTTCAAGAAGCTTATGGGTGGCAAAAAGGGTGAAAAAAAGAAGGCGGCGGGATTTGAAATTACCCCTGAAATGACACAGATGATGGGTGGATTCACTTTGCTTCGCCTTACCAGTATGGTTGGTATGATGAACATTTCCTTTACAAAGGAAGAATTGCTTAAGCTTAATCGAAAGCTTAATAAGATCAAGCAACCAAAGAAAAAATAATTTAAGGGGCTGTCGAATAACGACAGCCCCGATTTTTTATTTGCAGTAATGGTTGTATAGCCATTCGTTGCGGTTTTTCAGCCAATCACGAAGATAATCTATTTCACCGTCATATGTTCCGATTGGTTTGTGCTCATAAGAACTAAATTTTTCTTTTACAGACCAAATTGAATTGTTTCTCTCTATTTCGTCATAATATTCATCGAGTAAACTGTCAAGTTTGCTTCTTCCAAGCTCATTATCCTTATATAGATTTACGATTTGCGGCTGAAGCTCCTTATAAAGCGCTTTTACAAGTTCTTCAAATTCGTCGTATTTGAATAAATGCTTATTATAAATTGCTACACAATTTAATCCTTGATATGATAATTTTGAGGTGTTTACATTGTTGTAGTTCGGATAATAATAGTTTGAAACATTTCCGCTGCTAAGGTCAAAGTCCCAGATCGGTCCTTCATAAAGCTTACCTTCTTTGATATAGAAGCGTGTACTCGATGTGTTGTAGTCAACCTGCTTAAAAAGTTCTTGTACTATATAATTTCTTGCAAATGATTCAACGTCAAAGTATTCTTTAACTTTTTCATAGTCACCGGAAACAAGAGCATTTTCAGCTTTTTTTAAGAAGTCACGAAGCCAGGTGCGTTGTTCGCTTGTGGGTTCTTCCGGCTCATTATAGCCTAAAATAATATTAAGAACCGGGGTTGTAATATAGTAGTTATTGGAGTAACCGCCGTATGGTTCTATTTCCATTAGATATTCGTTGTTATCTATGTCTATATCAACCTGTGTCTTACTAACGTCTACAGGTTCGCAAATTTGGTAAATACCTCTGTATTCACCGTTTAAATATACTTCTGCAAAGCTCGAATTTGATACGTAATTTACTCCAATCTCAGTTGCAAAATTGTATGCCAACATATTGCGAACTTGTGTTTTATCATACATATTTGCAAGTAAGCTCCATTTTTTACCCTTGCCCAGTCCGAGCACTTCTTGCTTTGAGGAGAATTTAATATTATAAGGTGCTTTTTCTCCTTTTGAAGTTGAGTTGCCACGGATTTTGATTGTTGATTCAGCATCAAATATGTCGTCATATACCCCTTTGGGATCGTGAATTGTTATCGAGCAGGATATATAGTCGGAGCGATTGATTTTTTCATTTCCGGTTACTGTAATATATACCTGTGGGATATACGATGGGGAAGTGTAGGGTTCGCTTTGACCGAGAGGAATTGATGTTATGCGGTTCTCACCAAACTCATATGCATATTTTTCATTTATAACTGCACCAAGTGTATCTTTTATGTAATTGGCTACAGCTGATGTTGTATGGATTGAATCTTTTATAATAAAGGTGTTTTGTTCAAGAATTTTTTTCATAATTTCCGGGACAAAACTGCTGTATGTTAATTTATAGGTTTTTTGTAAATCAATTGCCTCGTCACCTATAAATACATTTTTTACACGGTTATTACCGTCAATTTTCAGGAAAACTCCGTTTTCATCTGTAACTATATTTGGTGTATTGTTTAAATCAAGTGTAAGTGAAAGACCGCTTACTTGCAAATAGTTTTCGCTATCTCCCGATAAATCGTTAAAAGCTATTTCCAACAAGTCTATTATTTGTGCACCCGTTATTTTTACAGTATTTAAAAAGCCATCTTTCGAGAGAACTGAGGCAAGGTTTTCATAGGTTATATTTCCTTTATCAAATCCTGCGTTTAATTCATTTTTGCCGATTATTGCAATATCAGAATTGGTTGCTGTTTTATAAGCGTCTGCAATTAAATTTCCGAGATTGGTTTCGGTTTTGGTTATAACAGTTTTACCTGTTTTTAAATCACTGGTGATTAACGGAAAATCAGATGTCGCTAATATTTCCTCAAGAGTTTGGGTAAATTCAGCTTTTTTTATATCAATTAAACTGCTTATATTAACATCTTCATATGCTAATTCGGAAATTGTATCAGATGTTATAATACCGTCAGGAGATATTGTCATTATTCCGACGGAGTTTTGACCATTGTCCTCAATGACAGCGTCAATTTTTAAATTTTCTAAGTCAAGGGAAGACAGAGAACTATTTCCTATGTTTGATATAAGTATAATAAAATCAGCTCCGCCGATTCTTGCTTCATCTGCCGCATTTTGAATACAGGTGATAAATTCATCTTTGTTCAGAGAATATGAGGTTAATGAATATAAATAATTGCCGTTTTCATCAATGAATCCTTTTGGAAGTGTTTCATACGATGTTACTCCGATAAACGCAATGTTTCTGCCGCCGATATTAAATATATGATATGGAGAAATTACATTTTTACTATCTGATGATATAATGTTTGATGAAATATAAGAAAAGTCAGCTTTTTTTTGGAGCGATAAGAGGGTTTCAATACCGTCTTGCAGTTCATACTTGCCGGGCACAGCCAAATCGTAACCAAGCTTATTCATAATGTCAACTGTTTCTTCAGCATCTGAAACGTTTCCTGTAGGAAGCCAATTTACAGCGTTGCCTGTATCAACTAAAAGAACGTTGCCGCCTGCTTCTTCAAGATCATTTTTATACGCAAAAAGTCCGGAATAATTAAAATCTTCGGTATATCCGCCGTGTAAATTGCTTGTATATATTATATTTATTTCTTGAGGTTTTTGATTACCGATAACACAACCTGCAAGAACAAAAACAGCAGTTAAAACCGAAAACAAAAATAATACTATCTTTTTCATTAGTTATAAACTCCTTCAAAAAATAAAAGTATCTAAAAAAATAATACATTATATCTTTATTTTAACATATGTGTCGATTGTTGTCAATACGGTGTAAGTACAAAAAGAGAGCGAGAATAGCTTTACTGACAGTAATTGGATACTATTGAAAACTTTTTTGTGAAGAAAAATTTAAATATTGAAAAAACTCTTGACTTTTTTAAAAAATAATGATAGAATTAATCATAAGCTATGATGGGGAGAGTATTGTAAACCCGTTGATTTCAGAGAGCCGTTGATGGTGAAAATACGGTACAGCGCTTACAAGAAAAACACCTCGGAGCTTGCGGAAGAAAGCTTTTTAGTTATTAGAACCGCACGTTAGTCCCGTAAAGACTTAATTGAGTGGACCTTTATCGGTCAATTTGGGTGGTATCGCGGAAGTTTAGTCTTTCGTCCCATATTATTGGGGCAAAAGGCTTTTTTGTTTTTGTGATAACTACCTTTATTTTTTGTCAATAATAAAATATGTCATATAATATGGAGGATTAAACATATGTTAAGAACTCATACTTGTAATGAACTTGGTATGCAACATATTGGAGAAAAGGTTTCTCTGACCGGTTGGATCAGTACAATTCGTGACCACGGCGGAGTACTTTTCGTTGACCTGCGTGACCATTATGGCGTGACACAGATAGTTTTTTCTGATGACAGTATGCTTGTTGGAATGGCTAAAGAAACAGTTGTTCTTGTTGATGGTGTGGTAACAAAAAGAGATGAGGATACCGTCAACCCCAAAATAACTACAGGACTTATTGAAGTAAAAGCAGAAAAAATTGAGGTACTTGGCCCGTGTCAACTTGGTCTTCCTTTTGAAATTGATGCTTCTGACCTTACAAGAGAAGATATAAGACTTAAGTATCGCTATCTTGATTTAAGAAATCCCAAAATACACAACAATATCGTACTTCGTTCCAAGATACTAAGTTATCTTCGCTCTCAAATGGAAGATATGGGCTTTCTTGAAATTCAAACTCCTATTTTAACGGCTTCTTCCCCCGAGGGAGCTCGTGACTATCTTGTTCCGAGCCGCAAACACAAGGGCAAATTCTATGCTCTTCCTCAAGCTCCTCAGCAGTTTAAACAGCTTCTGATGGCTTCGGGATTTGACCGTTATTTCCAAATCGCACCTTGTTTCCGTGATGAAGATGCTCGTCAGGACCGTTCTCCCGGAGAGTTTTATCAGCTTGACTTTGAAATGGCTTTTGCAACGCAGGAAGACGTTTTCTCTGTTGCTGAAACAGTAGTTTATAACACATTCACAAAATTCTCAGATAAGAAAGTGTCAAAGCCTCCGTTCAGACGTATTACGTTTGCAGATGCAATGCTTAAATACGGAACAGATAAGCCTGACCTTCGCAATCCTTTAATGATTCAGGATTTAACAGATTTCTTTTCAAAGAACGAGTTTCTTACAATAAACGGAAGAACAGTTCCGTTTAAGGATAAACTTGTCCGTGGTATTGTTGCTAACTACCTTGTAAAGAAAGACGGTGACGGTGACGGAAAGAAAGCTTTCGAAAAGGCAATTGACACCTATTCAAGAAGCATTGGAATGAAATTCGGTATCGGTTATATTACTCTTGAAGACGGAGAATATAAAGGCCCGATAGCTAAGTTCTTGACTGATGAACAGAAAGCGGAACTTACGTCTTTGGTTGGAATTAAAGAGGGTGAATCCTTGTTCTTTATAAGCGATTCTGCTTCTGTAATTAATAAGCTTTCCGGCGAGATGAGAACTTGGATTGCAAATGAGCTAGGACTCATTAAAGACGATTCCTTTGAATTTTGCTTTATCGTCGATTTCCCAATGTATGAGCTTAATGAAGAAACAAACAAGATTGACTTTACACATAATCCTTTCTCAATGCCGCAGGGTGGAATGGACGCACTTCTTAATAAAGACCCACTTGAAATTTTCGCATATCAGTATGATATCGTATGTAATGGTGTTGAGCTTTCTTCCGGTGCTGTCAGAAACCACAACCCAGAAATTATGAGAAAAGCATTTGAAATTGCAGGTTATGGAGAAGACGACGTTAAAGCAAAGTTTGGCGCTCTTTACAATGCATTTTCATACGGTGCTCCGCCTCACGCAGGTATGGCGCCCGGTGTTGACAGAATGATTATGTTGATTGCAGGCGAAGAGACTATCCGAGATGTTATCGCATTCCCGCTTAACGGAAATGCACAGGACTTAATGATGGGTGCTCCCGGTGAGGTAACAGAGCAACAGCTTCGTGAAGTTCATATTAAAGTCAGAGATTAGTTTTAACTAGGTAAGGAGATTATAATGGAGAGAGAAACACTGAGAAAGCTAGAACTCTTAAATCAGCTTTCTTTAACCGATGAGCAAAAGGAGTCGGTAATTGCTTTTTGCAATGCTCGTGAAGAAGATTTAAAGACACTTGATTCTATCGATACAGAAAAGGTTGAAAGAATGGTACACGTTATGCCTATTTTAACCGTTGTCCGTGAAGATGTTGTGTCACAGCCATTTTCACGTGAAGCACTTCAAGCCGGTGCACCCGAAACCGATGAGGGATATTGGTGCGTTCCACGTGTTTTAGAGTAATATTCGGGGAGAATAGCGTGAAAATAGTGTTTTTCGTGCAGGTTTTGTGGATTTAATTGCCTTCAAGAAGTAATTTTGTTTTGCAATTGTATTCCCAATTACCCAGAAAGGAAGACTTTCGTAAATGAAAGCTATGGTAATTAAAATATGAAAACATATACAACAAAAAAGGAAATAACATCAGAGCGCAAGATAGTTCTTGATGATATGCTTTTAACTAAAGAAATGCCGACTGCTGCAGGTTCTCGTATGCTTGGCGGTTATATGAGCTTATTTGATGCAGAGGTGCTTAGCCGTCTTAATAATGCAGGGTATGAGCTATGCGGCAAATCAGATGTTGGTGAATTTGCGATTGACCTTGTTGGAGAAACCTCTTATAACGGCGCAAATGTTGAGAATGGTGTTTTGAAAAACGCTGCTGCAGAAATTATAAAGTCGGGTGATGCTATTGCAGCTATAACACTTGATGTTAACGGTTCTGTACGCCGTGCCGCAGCTCAGAGCGGTCTTGTCAGTGTAAAGGCGACTTATGGAACAGTTTCACGTTATGGAACAATTCCTGTTGCTTGTTCCGGTGAAACAGTAAGCGTTATGGCTAAAACTGCTGATAATTGCGCTGATATACTTGATGTGATTTCAGGTCACGATGATAAAGACGGAACAAGTCTTTCTGATGAATTATGTGCAAAGCTTAAAAAGGGAACAGCTTCCACTGCTGCAAAGAAGGTTGCAATTTTAAAATCAATGACAAAGGGTATTGATGATTCTGTAGCTGAGAAGCTTGAGTTTTTTAAAAACACGCTTATTTCCAAAGGAATCGAAGTAGCTGAAATTGATGATGAGGTTATTGCTGCATCACGTGCCGCTTGGAATGTTCTTATGTGTGCGGAGCTTTGCAACAATGTTTCTCGTTATGACGGTGTTAAATACGGATATCGCTCCGATAAGTTTGCTAATATTGATGAGCTATATACAAACAGCCGTACAGAAGCTTTTGGTGAACTGCTCAAAGCTGCAATTCTTTTTGGCTCTGATACTCTTTCAACAGAGAATTATTTTAAAGTTTATGATAAATCTCTCCGTGTTCGCCGTGTAATTTCCGAGAAATTTGCGGAATTATTCGGAGAATATGATGCAATTATAATGCCTGCCTGCTCAAAGATGAGTTATAAAGAAACTGATGTTAGTGAAAATAAATATCTATCCTTTGAGGAGAATTTCTATACGGCTCCCGCTTCAATAACTGGGCTTCCCGCTGTTGTAATCGGCGGCGTTCAGTTTGTTGGCAAGGCATTTTCGGAAAATACTTTACTCGGCTTAGCAAAGCTTTATGAATAAGTTGGCAAAAAAGCTTGAAAAGTATAAAATTCAAACTAACTTACTTCAAAAAAGCAGAAAGGAAGCTTTTGTATTACAAAAGCTATGGTCATAATTATGAGATATGAAACTGTCATAGGCTTGGAAGTTCACGTTGAGCTTGCAACTAACTCAAAGATTTTCTGTTCTTGCTCTGCTCATTCATACGGTGCAGAGCCTAATGCACACGTTTGTCCGGCTTGTTCCGGTATGCCGGGTATGCTTCCTGTTGTCAATAAACGTGTTGTTGATTTTGGTATGAAAGCCGGTATGATGCTCAATTGTCATATTAACCGTACAACAACTTTTGATAAAAAAAGTTACTACTATCCTGATCTTCCTGCAGCTTATCAGACAACACAGTGGTTTGCGCCTGTTGCGGTTAACGGTCTTGTTGAAATCGAAACTTCAAAAGGCAAGAAGAATGTTCGTATTAAACAAATTCATATGGAAGAAGACGCAGGTAAACTTGTTCACGATATAAGAGAGGATACCACTCACGTTGACTTTAACCGTACAAGTGTGCCGCTTATTGAAATTGTAAGCCAGCCCGACCTTTCCGGCGCAGAAGAAGTTGAAGCTTATCTTGAACGCTTAAAAACTCTTCTTCGATATGCAAAGGTTGCTGAGTGCGAAATGGCGCACGGTACAATGCGTTGTGACGTTAATCTTTCGGTACGCCCGGAGGGAAGCGATAAGCTTGGTGTACGTACCGAAATGAAGAATATGAACTCCATTTCTGCCATCACCCGTGCTATTGAATACGAAGTAGCAAGACATATCGACGCTTTAGAAAACGGCACCGAAGAACTCGTTCAGGAAACCCGTCGTTGGGATGACGTCAAGGGCAAGAGTTTT
>JAZNAB010000092.1:0-5532 GCA_045586285.1 Candidatus Flemingiibacterium sp.
CTGCTGCTCCTGCTGCTCCTGCTGCTCCTGCTGCACCTGCTGCTCCTGCTGCACCTGCTGCTTCCGGAGCCAGCGGCGCTGTAAAGATTACTGCTCCAATGCCCGGAAATATATTAAAAGTTAATGTTACAGTAGGTCAGAAGGTATCAAAAGGAGATATCGTTTGCGTACTTGAAGCTATGAAGATGGAAAATGACATTCCCGCTTCTGAAGACGGTGTTGTTGCATCTGTTAACGTACAAACCGGAACAACCGTCGGCTCCGGCGATATTCTCGTAACCTTAAACTAATCAACAATCACAAGTAAAAAGGATTGATTTTAAAAAAGTCAATCAAATGAAAGGAATAGGCATTATTTATGCTTAATACAATTACTGAATTTTTCAACTCCACAGGTATAGCAAGGTTGTTTGATAATACCGAAATGATGGTAAAAACCTTCATAATGTGGGCAATTGTAATTGTCCTGTTTTACCTTGCGATTGCAAAAAAGTTTGAGCCTCTGCTTTTACTTCCAATCGCATTCGGTATGCTTCTTGCAAACATTCCCGGAGCAAACCTCATTCATATGGAAGAATTGTTTTTAACCGAATCGCTTGACGGTGCAAAAATTCTAGCCGAAGGAAGTCTTATCGATTTTCTGTATCTTGGAGTTAAGCTTGGAATATACCCGTCCTTGATTTTTATGGGCGTTGGTGCAATGACTGACTTTTCTCCCCTTATTGCAAACCCTAAAAGCTTACTTATGGGCGCAGGAGCACAGGTTGGTGTTTTCATAGCTTTTATCGGCGCTCTTATTATGGGATTTACACCCGAAGCCGCAGCTGCCATTGGAATAATCGGCGGTGCAGACGGTCCGACTGCAATTCTTGTAACTAAAACTTTGGCGCCCGTTCTTTTAAGCGCAATCGCAGTTGCCGCATACTCGTATATGGCACTCATACCGATTATTCAGCCACCGTTTATGCGTCTGCTTACGACAAAAAAAGAACGTGAAATTGTAATGACCGAACTTCGTTCTGTATCCAGAACTGAAAAGCTTATATTCCCTGTACTTGTTACACTTGTAGTTACAATTATTCTTCCCGATGCGGCACCTCTTGTAGGCTTTTTAATGCTCGGCAACCTTTTAAATGTTTGCGGAGTTACTGACAGATTGTCAAAAACTGCACAGAACGAGCTTATGAATATTGTTACAATATTCCTAGGAGTATCGGTAGGTGCGACTGCAAATGCCGAAAATTTCTTAAGACTTGAAACTCTCGGAATTATCGCTCTAGGACTTTTCGCATTTATTATTTCCACCTGCGGCGGACTTATTGTCGGAAAGATTATGTGCTTTGTAACAAAAGGAAAAATCAATCCGCTTATCGGTTCTGCAGGCGTTTCTGCTGTTCCGATGGCAGCAAGAGTTTCCCAGATTGAAGGTCAAAAGGCTAATCCTGCCAACTTCCTTCTGATGCACGCTATGGGACCGAATGTAGCCGGAGTAATCGGCTCAGCAGTTGCCGCCGGCGTATTCCTCTCAAGATTTTCCTGATTAAAACTATTTATAAAAAACCCAATGCTAAGAAAGGAGCAACTTTGCCAAGACATTTGCAATCGGCAAAGCTATTATTACCAAAATGGCTCAAGTTAAAATTACCGAAACCGTTCTGCGAGATTCGCACCAATCTCTTGTTGCTACTCGTATGACAACTAACGAAATGCTCCCCATTCTCGAAAAGATGGACACTATCGGATACCACTCTCTTGAAGCGTGGGGCGGAGCTACTTTCGACTCTTGTATGAGATTTTTAAATGAAGACCCTTGGGAAAGACTTCGCAAAATAAGAGATAAGGTAAAGAACACAAAGCTTCAGATGCTGTTCAGAGGGCAGAATATCCTCGGATACCGTCACTATGCTGACGACGTTGTTGAATATTTTGTTCAAAAGTCAATTGCAAACGGTATCGATATTTTAAGAATTTTTGATGCTCTTAACGACCCAAGAAACCTTAAAACCGCAATTAACGCCACAAAAAAAGAGGGTGGTCACGTTCAAGCTGCAATAAGCTACACGACAGGCCCTGTATATGATACAGAATATTATACAAAATATGCTCGCCAGCTTGAAGAAATGGGTGCTGACTCTATTTGTATCAAGGATATGGCAGGTCTTCTTAAGCCCTATGATGCTTATGATCTTGTAAAAGCAATTAAGGAAACTGTTAAGGTTCCGATTCAACTTCATACACATTATACAGCAGGCGTTGCTTCTATGACCTTAATCAAGGCTATTGAAGCGGGTGTTGACATTGTTGACACCGCAATTTCCCCAATGTCAATGGGAACTTCACAGCCGCCTACAGAGCCGCTTGTAGCTTCTCTTGCGGGAACACGTTATGATACAGGTCTTGATCTTGCAAAGCTTGATGAAATCAGCAAATACTTTATGCCTATCAGAGAAAAATATATGGAAAGCGGTCTTCTTGACCCAAAGGTGCTTAAGGTTGACGTTAATGCACTGCTCTATCAGGTTCCCGGCGGAATGCTTTCAAACCTTGTATCCCAATTAAAACAGGCAGGAAAATCCGATAAGTTCCTTGAAGTTCTTGAGGAAGTTCCACGTGTTCGTGCCGACGCAGGTTATCCGCCTCTTGTAACCCCGTCAAGCCAGATAGTAGGTACTCAGGCGGTTTACAACGTAATTATGGGTGAAAGATACAAAACTGTCACCAAAGAATTTAAAGGCATTATCAGGGGAGAATACGGTAAAACACCAATGCCCATAAACCCCGACTTCCAAAAGAAGATTATAGGAGATGCATCTCCTATAACTTATCGCCCTGCTGACGACTTAAAGCCGGAGCTTGAAGCTCTTCGTGAAAGAGTTAAGCCATATGCCGTTCAAGATGAGGACGTTCTTTCCTACGCCCTCTTTGAGCAGGTTGCGACCAAGTTCTTTGAATGGAGAAAGAATCAGCAATTCGGCATTGATGCAGTCAATGCTGATGCAGAGAATAAAATTCATACGGTATAATAACGACAGGGAGTTGTCGGTCTAAAATCGACAACTCCCTTAAGTTATTTGATATAATAAACAGACTGTTCACTGTAAATGCTTACTATTATAACGGAGAATAAAATGGATAATACAAAAAACAGCAGAGAAAATAAAATGGGTACAGCTTCAATAGGCAAACTTGTATTTTCAATGAGTTTTCCTATGATGATCTCTATGATTGTCCAAGCCCTTTACAATATAGTAGACAGTATTTTTGTTGCACAAATAAGCGAAGATATGCTTACAGCAGTTTCTCTTGCCTTTCCTATGCAGTCCATAATGATAGCTGTCGGAAGCGGAACCTGTGTAGGTATAAATGCAATATTATCAAAACGTCTGGGCGAAAAGGATTTTAAGGGCGCTAACCGTATTGCAAGTGCAGGAATTATACTTTCCTTTGCAAGTTTTATTTTGTTTTTGATAATCGGAATATTCTTTGCAAAACCCTTCTTCTTAATGCAGACAAAAAACACGGCTATTTCAAATGCAGGTACTACATATCTTCAGATAGTACAGTGCGCCTCAATCGGTATTTTCGGACAGTTTATATTTGAACGCTTGATGCAGTCTACGGGAAAAACACATCTATCTATGATAACACAAGCTTCAGGCGCTATAATAAATATTATCTTAGACCCCATAATGATTTTCGGTTTATTTGGATTTCCGAGATTGGAAATTGCCGGAGCTGCTCTTGCAACAATAATCGGTCAAATATTTGCTGCTGTTTTAGGCCTTGTCTTGAATTTAAAATACAACAAGGAAATATCTATTAATCTAATAAAATACCGTCCCATTTTATCAGATATTGCATCTGTTTATAAAATCGGAATACCTTCAATTGCAATGCAGTCAATCGGCTCGGTTATGGTAGTCGGTATGAATAAAATCCTGCTTGGATTTGAAGAAACTGCGGCGGCTGTTTTTGGCGTTTACTTTAAACTTCAAAGTTTCTTCTTTATGCCTGTGTTCGGACTTAATAATGCAATCGTTCCGATTGTCAGCTACAACTTTGGAGCAAAAAACAGTGAAAGAATGACTAAAACCGTAAAAATCGGCTGTATATATGCAATTTCCATAATGGTTATCGGTGTAGCAATAATGCAAATTTTCCCGAAGCAGTTATTATATCTCTTTGATGCATCGGAAAATATGATACGAATAGGTGTCCCTGCCCTCAGAATAATATGTCTAAGCTTTATTTTTGCAGGATACTGTATTACGGTAGGCTCTGTTTTCCAGGCTCTTGGCAACGGAGTGTACAGCCTTATCACCTCAGCAACAAGACAGCTCGGTGTCCTTTTGCCCGTTGCATATTTGATGTCGCTTACGGGAAATCTTGACCTTGTATGGCTGTCTTTCCCTATTGCAGAAATTGCTTCTGTCTTGCTTTCAACCTTCTTCTATATGCGAATTTACAACAGAGTTATTAAAAAGGTCGGCAGTTAAGAAAGATATATTTCATAAAAAAGATACATACACAGTATCAAAAGTGAAATATTAGCATTAAAAAAGAGTAGCAGAGATATTGCCGCAATAAAAATAAAAGTAAGCGAAATGCCCTCTAAAATATCTTTTATATAAAACCCGGTACTGCTTGGTAATGCACACACAAGCACGTCGATTACCGCACCGCCGTCAAGGGTTCTTATTGGAAGCATATTTATTAATGCAAGTGAAAGTGAACACCCTTGAAAGAAAAGTGCTGCGCCGCTTGTATCCCTGAATATCAAAAAGCATATTCCGCCGGAGATTAGATTTGCCAATGCTCCGGCGGAATATATTATTATCTTTTTAATAACAGAAGCCGCTTCTGAGCCCCTGCTCTTAAAATCTGTACGTATTTCTGCTCCGAACAAACTGATTTCAAAACAGCTTACGTCCACGCCAAATGCCCACATTGCAATAAAGTGTCCGGCTTCGTGAATAAGTGCGGCAAGAGGCGCTATAATACAGTATACACTTCTGTCAATCAGTAATAAAAAAACAAAAAAGATTATTGTAGGCGGCCGAATAATAAATTTCTGCTTCCTTTTTTTATTTTTCTCCACGGTTTATTCCTTTGGGGGCTTAACTATAGGCTCTGTCAATTCGTAATCCCTTAATGTTTTAGCATTACCTGATACCAAAATACTCTCTGAATCATTAAAATGATTTATGGCGTATGTACTGATAATATTATCTTTTGTATCCTTGCTTTCACCAGCAAGAGCAGATAATGACACCGCTAACTCACCACCCTCGGCTGTATATATGTTGTAAGCAAGCATAACTCCCGAAAGGCAAAACAACATTAAAGCAAGAAGCGGTGTATTCGAGGGGCTGTTTTTTCTTTTCATATATGACCTTCCTTTATAAATATCCAAAAAATACAGAATTCTTAATAACATTATATTATATAAGAATAAAACATATGCAAATAAGCTAAAAGCTTTTATTTCATCTCTGAAGAGCAAGGGGAGATTAAGTTTTTTCTTTAGTAAAT
>JAZNAB010000093.1:0-5725 GCA_045586285.1 Candidatus Flemingiibacterium sp.
ATCTTGTTCCGCAGATGACGGACAGAACTGTTTCTCAGAACGACGTTAAGAAATATGCTGCGTTCCTGCCTTCTGTCAAGAATCAGGACGATTTTAAGGTATGCGCACGCCTTGTTAACGAAGCGCTGATTGCTGCTACGACAAATGGCGGCGGTCCTGTGCATATCAATCTGCCTGTCAATCCCGCCTATTCCTTCACCACTCCCAAACTGCCGGATGTGCCCAAGATCGACGTATACAACAGCGAAAATATGCCTGTTGAGCAGCTGTATCAAGAACTTCTTTTTCGGTCAGAGGATTGCCCGTAATTCCTGCAGCCATATTGCTAACACAGGATATGCAAAGAACTTTAATTCCCACCTGAGCTGCAAATATTACTTCAGCAACCGTCGACATACCAACAAGATTAGCACCAAGGATTTTTAGGGCTTTAATTTCTGCGGGAGTTTCATATTGCGGACCAGTCATATATGCATAAACGCCCTCTTTAAGTTCATAGCCTCTTTCTTTTGCTGAATCTTTTGCAATCTCACGTAGTTTTTTGTCAAAAACAGATTGCATATCGAAAAAGCGCTCTCCAAACTCACTAATATTTGCTCCACGCATAGGTGACATTGGAGATAATTTGATTTGATCGGTAACACAAACAAGATCACCCGGGCAAAGCTCACGCTCATCATTATAACCTATTCCGCCTGCAGCGTTGGTTATAATTATTTTATCAATTCCAAGAAGCTTAAAAACACCTATGGGATAAGCGGTTTGCCACATTTCCCACCCCTCATAATAGTGAAATCTGCCGTTCATACAAAGAACTTTTCTTTTATATCCCTCATAGGATAATGAGCCGTAAACAAGTTCGCCTTTTTGATATGATACTGTAGACGTCGGGAAATGCGGGATTTCAGAATACTTTATAATTTTTGAATTTTCAAGTTTGTCTGCGAATTCACCGAGACCTGAGCCAAGAATTATAGCAATATCAGGTTTTTCACCTATAATACTTGAAATATAATCAGCGGATTGTTTATAATCGGAAAATAAAGCTTTTGTCATTTTAAAACCTTAGCTTTTTTTAAGCGTCCTTTCTGCCCATTATGGTGCAAGTTTTCAAAATATTGTGTCAGCCGATAAATTCACGAAGTAATGAGTTATCCGGCACTAGAGATGGCGGGATTTTTGCAAGTTTATCAAGCTTGCGAAGAATTTCACAAGCTTTTGGATAATAAATACTGCTATCCGGAACAAGATTTAATATTTCGGGTAATAATGCGCTCATAATAAAAATTTCATAAGGCATAAATGAATTAATTTTTATTTCAGCAGTATCTGCATATGGAATAATTGATCGGTCTTCATTTGCGGCAACAGAACGCCACAAAAACAGGGTAAATTCGGGAGAAGCTCCTCTGAATTTATAATCCCTTATAAGTCTTCTTAAAAGTCTTAGTTCTCTTTTTCCAAAGTAAACATCATCTATTTCAACATCTTCGTCGACACAAATATAAATAGACTTATAGTTATCTCCAAGTAAAGACGTAACCTCAGGGTAAATAGCTTGAATCCCCTCAAAGATAAAAACGCTGTGCTCGTTAGGATCAACAGTATATGTTTGAGTACTTTTTCCAAGAGAAAAATCATATATAGGAAGCTCAGTTGGATTGCCGCTGATAATTGATGCTGTTTTTTGTGCAAAAAGCTTTAAGTCAATAGCGTTTACAGAATCATAGTCAATCGAATTATCATTCATAATTGCATTCTTATCAAGCACTTCTCTTGGCAGAAAGAAGTTATCTATAGAAATAAGATAAACTTCACAACCGTTTTTAGTAAGTGCTTCGGTCAATTTTGTTGCAGTTGTTGTTTTGCCTGAACAAGTAGGACCGCTTAGAGCAATAATATGTGTTTTACTATCTATAATATTGTCACAAACTTCATTAAGTCTATCATTAAAGGACTTTTCAGAATTATAAATAAGTTGATTTGTATTAAAATTATTGGTAAGTTTAATCATCAAATTCTCCATTAATTATGGCTTTTAAAGGGGTGGATTCGTATTTTTAAAAACCGAAGAAGCTGTCAATTTCAGATAGCTTAGCTTCTATTGACGCTTTATTATCTTCAGATAAATATTCATATGGGTATTTAGGATCAAAAATTCTTTTAATAACCTTCTTTCCGCTTTCATCAAATTTAACAAGCTTAGTTGAAGCTCCGGCGCCGATAGCAAATACTGAGTGAATTTCTTCCATCATAAGAACATTGTATAAACCATCAGTGCCCTTTGTTGCGTATCCAACATTTTCAAGGTTTCCAACAGTATTTTTTTGTCTGTAAATATAATACGGGTGATAACCGGAATTTTTAAGAGTTATTTGAGAATAATCAACTGCCTTAACGGTTTCACTTGCATTTCTGTTGTAAATTTCTGTATCAAGCTTGATTATTTCTGCTGATTTTTTTACGCAAAATGTATGAACAGTAATATTCTCAGGAGATAATTTAATAATTTTATCAAGTGAACGAGAAAAACCTCTGTAATTATCTCCGGGCAAACCGGCAATCAAGTCGGTGTTTATCTGAAAATCACCAATGTTTCTGGCAATATCATAAGCTTTTAAAAAGTCGTTAACTGTGTGCTTTCTTCCGATTGTCTTTAAGATATTATCGTTCATTGTTTGTGGGTTTATGCTTATTCTTGAAACTCCGAACTCTTTTGCTGTCAAAAGTTTCTCTTTTGTTATAGTATCCGGTCTTCCGGCTTCTAATGTAAATTCAAGAAGTTTTTTAACCGGAATATTATCATTTATAGTTCCAAGTAAAAAACCGAGCTGCTCTTCGCTGAGGGTGGTTGGAGTACCGCCGCCTATATAAACAGTTAAAATCTTAAATCCACGTTCTTTTAAGTATGTAAGAAGTTTCCGAGCATCTTCACAAACCCTCAACAAATAATCTGGCAGTAAAGAAAGCAGCTTATTAGTAGAATATGACACAAATGAGCAATAAGAACATCTTGATGGACAAAAAGGAATAGATATGTACACAGAACAAGTATAAGGGGATGACCCATCTCCCGCAAGTCTGACAATTTTTTGTTCTGATCTTGCAACTGCTACAGCAAGAGCTGCTTTTTTGGGACTTACTAAGTATTCGTTAGTTAATATCGTCTTAGCAGTATCTGAGGAATATAACCTTAATCCTTCGTCATCACGTTTGGATATAAGCTCTGATGCAATTTTTGTAGGTCGTATTCCGGTTAATATTCCCCAAGCGGGGTGTGTTCCAAAGAGTTTGGTTCCTGCCTCAACTGCTGCAAGTCCTGCTGCAATCCGAGATGCTTTTGTAACCTTATCTGTGTTTCCCTCGTCAAATCCAACGATTTTTTCAGCAGAAATCCATTTGGTTCCGGTACCTACAAAATCATCAATATAAAAAGTACAAGTAACTTCAACACCATTATTAATGTCTTTTCTGACAAACACTGCACGTTCGTTGGACGAATCATCTTCGCTTTCGGAAAATTTTGCTCCGGGAAAAAACAGCATACATATAGTTTGAAGATAATATTTATTTAGGTCGCCTTGTATTTTTAAAAACATATTAAACAGTGACGGTCAAAATGCCGTGGCTTCCTTTCGTAATAATTCCTGGTATTTTTCTAATTTATATATTAGGTATTATTTTCTCAGAACAAGACTGTCCATATCTATTGTTACAGGCCCGTCAGCTAATAGGGATATTTGCATATCTGCACCGAAAACACCTGATTGACAAGGAACACCCCTGGTAATTAATGCTTCTTTAAAATATTCATATAACATATTGGCTTTTTCAGGGCCTTCTGACGCAAAATAATCGGGACGATTTCCCTTTCTGTAATCAGCTCCCAGAGTAAAGTTTGATACCACAAGGGCACTTCCCTCTACATCTTTAACGGAAAGATTAAGCTTACCACCAGCATCATCAAAAATGCGGAGCTTACTAATTTTTTCGGCGAGAAGATCGGCATCGTTTTTGTCGTCACCCTTCATAACTCCAAGTAAAATCATTAAACCTTTATCAATAGCACCCGAAGGAACTCCGTCAGCAATAACAGATGCACTTTTGCATCTTTGTATAACAGCTTTCATAAGAATGATATTCCTTTCAAAATTTAGAGTAATAATAATTAAGCAAAGCCTCTGACAACATCAACAACACCGGTAATAGATTTGAGTTTTGATACAATTGAATTAACGTGATCTGTGTTTTTGCAGGCGACGCTAAGATTTAAAATAGTTGAATCTCCCTGACATTTTTGAGAACTGATTGAAATAATGGAAACTCTCATATCAGCAAGAGCCAGAGATACATTTGCAAGCATACCTAAGCTATCTTTACAGTAAATCTGTATAAAAGCTTCGTATGAAGCCTTTTGAAATTCGTCTGTGTTATCCCACCAGGCAGTAAGCCAACGGTCACGGTCTTCTTCTCGCTTCATACCGGCAATTACGTTAGGACAATCAGATTTATGAATTGAAACCCCGAATCCCTTTGTAATAAAACCGACAACATTATCTCCTGGAAGAGGGTTACAACATTTAGCAAACTTAACCTGACACCCATCAGCACCATCAATAATAATACCGCCATGTGAATGAGGTATAAATGGCTTATCTGTAGTTTTAACCTGCGGAATTTGCAATACTTTATCTTCATGCAAAGGTTCAATGCAACGGTCAAATTCATCACGAAGCTTACTTGATATTTTAGTAATAGATAAACCGCCGTATCCGATTGTATTATATAAATCTTCAGCAGTTTTGATGCCTATTCTTACGCTGACAGCATTAACAATTTCCTCAAGCTGACTTTCCGTATATGGTCTGTTATATTTTTTAAGCTCACGTTCAACCTCAGCCTTTCCGACAATAATGTTTTCTGAGCGCATTTCTTTTTTAAACCATTGACGAATTTTACTGCGAGCTTCACCCGTTTTAACAATTTTTAGCCAATCTCGGCTCGGGCCTCTTGATGCACCTGATGTTATTATTTCTACAATATCACCATTTTTGGGAGAGGAATCGATAGTCGCTATAGCTCCGTTTATTTTAGCTCCGACCATTTTATTGCCAACACCGGAATGTATAGAATATGCAAAGTCTATTAAAGTAGCCCCCTGTGGTAACACAATAACATCGCCTTTTGGAGTAAATACGAATGTTTCATCGTGGAACATATCGATTTTAAGAGTGCGCATAAACTCATCAGAATCGTGCATATCAGAATCGGAATCAAGAAGCTTTGCAACCCATTGAAGCTTACGGTCGATTTCTTCTTGGCTTTGCGCACCGGATTTATATTTCCAGTGTGCACAGATTCCGTATTCAGCTATTTGATGCATATCCCAAGTTCTGATTTGTACTTCAAAAGGTATTCCGTCACGTCCTATAACAGTTGTATGAAGTGAACGGTACATATTGGGTTTCGGAGTAGAAATGTAATCTTTAAAACGTCCCGGAATTGACTTATACATCTCGTGAATAATACCTAGAACCGTATAGCATTCAAGTTCTGTATCAACAATAATTCTTATAGCATAAAAGTCATATATTTCATCAAAACTTTTGTTTTGATTATACATTTTTTTATATATTGAATAGGTAGACTTTACTCTTCCCTCAAGTGTAAATTTTACGCTATATTCTGAGAGCTTTGAGGCAACATTTTCTTTGGTGTTTTCAAT
>JAZNAB010000094.1:0-3160 GCA_045586285.1 Candidatus Flemingiibacterium sp.
TGGTAATTTCAGTTGTTTCAATAACATCTTGTACCAACAATAAAACATCAAAAATTCTTACGATACATAATTCTACAGACTTTAATGTAACTTATTTGGCAATTGCACCATCAGAAAATGTTCTCGGTGACGAAAATGTTATTATTTTTACTGATATAGAAGCAAAAAATGCTTTTGACATTACTGTTGCAATGCCCCAAAAAGCCAATTTGTTTAATTGGTATGCGGTTGTTGGCGGTACGGTAACATTTGTAGACGAATCTTTTACACAGATAACTGAAACTATTATCACAGAAATTCCACTTGGTTCTGTATTTTCATCAGAAAGATCAGGTGGTGCTGCATACGGTTTTACAATCGGATTTGATGAAAAAGTTATTGATTACACTTTGACTCCTCTTGACAATGATGATATTTAATTTCATTTAAGAGATAATATATAGATTTTAGAAAGCTATAAGTTACAATTTTTTGTATCTTATAGCTTTTTTATTTAGAAAGATTATATCCAAAAACCTCTGTGATAAGAGGTTTTTATTATTGACAAAAATGATAATATATGATATAATTTAATGTAAATCTTTGAGAAAGAAGAGGTTCGAACTATGCTATCGGCATTTAGAAACTTTTTGCTTACATTTATAGTTTCGTCGTTGATTTTTGGCGTTTGCGCTTACTTTACTGTAGGACTTGTGCTTGATGCTATGTCCGGTACTATTTCGGGTGATGATACTACAGTTGAATCAGGCGACGGTGATACAATAAATAAACAAACCGATACAAAACCGAGAACGGATACCGAGCCGCCTTTTGTTGAAGAAATTAATGGTGAAACCTTTAATATTTTGCTTATCGGTACAGATTATCAGCCTGGAATTTTTGATGATTATGATTATTTTGAAAAATGGACCGGAGATGGTTTCCCGGATAAGCCAAACAGGCCGTGGCGTGCAGATGCTATTATTTTTCTTCGTGTCGATAAAGAGAATCGACAATTTGTATTCTGCTCTATCCCCAGTAATACAAAAATGTTTGTGGACGGCGAATATATGCAGCTTTGCGATGTTCTTTCAAAAAAAGGTATTAATTATTTTTCAGGAAAGGTGTCCGGTCTTTTAGGAGTTACGCTTGATTATCACGCTGTAATAAGTGTCGAAGCTATTGCTGAATGTGTTGATGCTATCGGAACTGTTACATATTATGTTCCTGAAAATATGAAATACGATGATTCGATTCAGAATCTTGTGATTGATTTGAAAAAAGGTACAACCAATGTTGACGGCGCTAAGGCAGCCCAACTTCTTAGATATGCCGGTTACAAAAACGGAAATGCAGGAAGAATTAACACTATAATTGAATTTGCAAAAGCGATGCTTGCAAAGTTTACTAACGTAACTTATCTTGACCGTGCAGATGATTTTTATAATGCAGTTGTTGAAAATATTGAAACAAATTTTACAATTGACGACCTTATGAACAATCTTGATTTGATTTTCTCATATTCAAAATTTGAGGTTTTGAACAAAACTTATCCAGGATCCAATAAACAGTATAATGGGGTTGTTTATTTTGAACCGTCAATTGCAGCAGCAATGAAAATGTTTGATTAAATAAAACATTATATTCGTCAAATTTTTTGATGCCTTGTATCCATCAAGGCGGAAAGGATATATATTATTATGAAAAACACAGAAAAAACGATGGAAAAAATTGTAGCCCTTTGTAAAACAAGAGGTTTTGTTTTTCCGGGAAGTGAGATCTATGGCGGCCTGGCAAATTCTTGGGACTACGGCCCTCTTGGCGTTGAAATGAAAAACAACGTAAAGAGAGCTTGGTGGAAAAAATTTGTTCAGGAAAACCCTTACAATGTCGGACTTGATTCAGCCATTTTAATGAATCGTGAGGTCTGGGTGGCATCCGGTCACGTAGCAACCTTTAATGATCCCCTTATTGACTGTAAGGCTTGTAAAATGCGCCACAGAGCTGACAAGCTTGTTGAACAATATGTTCACGATAATAATATAGAAAACGTCAATGTTGAAGCAATGGACGGCGAGGCGCTTCTTAATTATATCCGTGAAAATAAAATTCCCTGCCCCGGATGTAATAAATCTGATTTTACTGATATTCGTAAGTTTAATCTTATGTTTAAAACTCACCAAGGAGTTACTGAGGATAACGCAAACGAAGTATATCTTCGTCCTGAAACAGCTCAAGGAATTTTTGTAAACTTTAATGCTATTCAGCGTACAACAAGACGTAAGCTTCCCTTTGGCGTATGTCAGGTGGGTAAATCATTTAGAAACGAAATTACACCCGGTAACTTTATATTTCGCATAAGAGAGTTTGAGCAAATGGAGCTTGAATTTTTCTGCAAACCTGACACTGACCTTGAATGGTTTGAATATTGGAGAAGTTATTGCCACAATTGGCTTAAATCACTTAATATAAAAGAGGAGAATTTAAGACTCCGTGACCACGAGCCAGAAGAACTTTCATTCTATTCTAAGGCAACTACAGACTTTGAATATCTCTTCCCATTCGGTTGGGGTGAGCTTTGGGGCGTTGCTGACAGAACTAATTATGATTTATCACAGCACGCTAAGCATTCCGGACAGGATATGACATACTTTGATCCTGAAACTAATGAGCATTATATTCCATATGTCGTTGAGCCGTCGCTTGGAGCTGACCGTATGACACTTGCACTTCTTGTTGAGGCTTATGATGAAGAAGTTATTGACGCTGAAAAGAATGATATCCGTGTTGTAATGCGTTTCCATCCTACTATTGCGCCTTTTAAAGTAGCGGTTCTTCCTCTTTCTAAAAAACTTTCGCCGGAAGCTACTGAAATTTACACAGAGCTTTCCAAAGACTTTATGACAGATTTTGACGAAACAGGTTCAATTGGTAAGCGCTACCGCAGAGAAGATGAAATCGGTACACCTCTTTGTGTAACATATGACTTTGATTCTAAAGAAGACGGATGTGTAACAGTTCGTGATCGTGATACAATGGAACAGGTTAGAATTCCAATTTCTGAGCTCAAAACATATATTGCTGAAAAAATCAAGTTTTAATTAACACTATATTTTACTACTTTGAAGTACCGAGTATATAAGAATAAATTACACTATTAAATTAACAGATGATAATGTAT
>JAZNAB010000095.1:0-4545 GCA_045586285.1 Candidatus Flemingiibacterium sp.
TGCACTTGCCAATAAAGAAAGCATTGTAATGGCGGGTAACCTTGTTATGAAAAAAGCCAAGGAAAAGAATTCACTTATAATTCCTGTTGACAGCGAACATTCGGCTGTTTTTCAATGCTTACAAAACGGCGCTAGATCAATTGATGAAGTTTCAAGAATTATTTTAACTGCATCCGGCGGTCCGTTTTTTAATATGAATCAAGCAGAACTTAAAACTATAACCCCCGAGAGAGCTCTTGCTCACCCAACCTGGAAAATGGGGAAAAAAATAACCATCGATTCTGCTACTCTTATGAATAAGGGCTTTGAAGTTATTGAAGCAGTACATCTTTTTGGACTGTCTGCCAATAAAGTTGACGTTGTGATTCACCGTGAGAGCATAATTCATTCTATGGTGGAATACAATGATAACGCTATTTTAGCACAGTTAAGTTTACCCGATATGCGTCTTTGTGCTCAATATGCGATGACTTATCCTCAAAGATGTTCAGGTATAATGGAACGCCTTGATTTAACCAAACTTGGAACTCTTTCCTTTTTTAAACCCGATATGAAAGCCTTTCCGCTTTTAAAGCTTGCGTATGATTCGATATCCAAAGGTGCGCTTTTGGTTGGTGCTGATGAAGCAGCAGTAGAAGCATTTCTTGATAATAAAATTAGTTTTACTGATATTAATAATGTGGTGATCAAAACTGTGTCTGATTTGCCATCACCGGCAGACAATATAGAAGATATAAGAGCATCTTCTGCCGAGGCATATAAATATGCAAACGACTTAATTAATAATCACCGTTTTTAAAATATCCCTGAAAGGCAAGGTTAATCCTTAATGGTTTTATATATAATTTTAACATTGCTTGTTATATCTTTTTTAGCTCTGATCCACGAGCTTGGGCACTATCTTTGCGCAAGATATTTTAATGTTTCTATTAAAGAATTTGCTGTTGGTATGGGGCCTAAGATATTTTCAAGAAAATCCTATAAAACTGGCATAGCGTATTCAATAAGGCTTCTCCCAATCGGCGGTTTTGTGGCTATGGTTGGCGAAGACGAGGAAAGCGATGATGATAATGCGCTGAACAAAAAACCTGTATGGCAGAGAATAGTTATTACTGCCGCCGGTGCTATTGTAAATCTTCTTTTTGGTTTTATTTTAATGGGGATTATAGTCACCGCATCTCCCGAAATTTACGGCACTACTATAGATGTATATCCTTACACTGTTATGACAAGTGCTGAGTCAGGTCTTAGAGAAGGAGATAAAATTATAAAGGTTAATAACACAGCAGTTTATACAGAAAGTGATCTTTCATATGAAATAAATATGTCTGGCGGTGTGCCTTTAGATATAACAGTAATACGTTCAGGAAGCAAAATTACTATTAAAAACGTTGAATTTCCAACTCATAATACTCAGGGAATTACAGTATCTCTTCTTGATTTTGCTTTAAAAACCGAATCCAAAAATCCAATTTCTATAATTAAGCATACATTTTTTGGAACTGTCACACACGTCAGAAGTGTTTGGGATTCATTAATCGGCCTTGTCAGCGGGAAATATGGTATTGAAATGGCATCAGGTCCTATTGGAATTACTACCGCAGTAAAAGAAACTGCTGAATATGGAATCAGCTCACTATTAAACCTTATCGTTTTAATATCTGTAAATCTCGGCATATTTAACCTTTTGCCGCTTCCTGCCCTTGACGGCGGAAGACTTGTTTTTCAGTTTATTGAGCTTATCCGAAGAAAGCCTGTAAAGCCTGAAATAGAAGGATATATTCACGGTGCAGGTATAATGCTTTTGATGCTTTTAATGGTTGTTGTTACTTTTAATGATATATTAAAGTTTTTTTAAATTTATAAAATAAAAGGAGCTTTTAAAATATGACAAACAATATCAAAAGGAAAGTAAAGGTCGGTAAACTTTATATTGGCGGTGATGCTCCTATAACCGTACAATCAATGACTAATGTTGACACTCATAATTTTGAAGCCTCATATTCGCAAATTAAAGCGCTTGAGGATGTAGGCTGTGATATTGTTCGTCTTGCTGTACCCGATCTTACTGCTGTTGATACGATAAAGCGTTTGAAATCATCAGATATTAAAGTTCCTTTAGTGGCAGACATTCATTTTGATTATAAAATTGCTATCGCTTGTGCAGAAGCAGGTATTGATAAAATTCGTATAAATCCCGGAAATATCGGTTCTAAGGATAGAGTTAAAAGCGTTGTAAGTGCTTGCAGAGAAAGACAAATTCCTATCAGAATCGGTGTAAACGGCGGTTCACTTGAAAAAGATATTTTAGTTAAATACGGTGCTCCAAATGCCGAGGCTCTTGCTGAAAGCGCACTCAGACACGTCAGAATTCTGGAAGAACTTGATTTCAAAGATATTGTTGTATCCATAAAATCTTCCAATGTAAAGATAATGATCGGTGCAAACCGCATACTAAATGAATCTTGCGACTATCCGCTTCATATTGGTGTAACCGAGGCAGGATCAGCTCATATGGGTACTATAAAATCTGCTATTGGAATCGGTTCGCTTCTTGCAGATGGAATCGGAAATACCATAAGAGTTTCTTTAACCGAAAGCCCTTTACTTGAGGTTAAAGAGGGAAAAGCATTGCTTAATGCTCTTGGAATAGATACCGGTGATTTAGTTGAGATAATATCTTGCCCAACCTGTGCAAGAACTAAGATTGATTTAATTAATCTTGTAAAAAAATTTGAAAATGATATAATGCCTTCACTTAAGCCCTCTCGTAAAATTAAAGTTGCTCTTATGGGGTGCGCCGTTAACGGCCCCGGCGAAGCAAGAGAGGCTGATATTGGAATTGCCGGCGGAATTAATGAAGCACTTTTATTTAAAAAAGGTGTTATAATCGGCAAAATTTTAGAAGAAAATGTTCTTACTACACTTGCCGAAGAAATAAATAAGATGTAATATCTGGAGTTACATAATGAATAAATTTGACAAACTCTTTTCCCAATACACTCAATCCGATAGCGACAGAAAAATCCTTGATAAAGCAACCAATGTTAGCTCAAAGATTAACCGTGAACTCCGTATAGTAGAAGTTACAGCAAACTTTACAGATTTAATAAAAAAAGAGGATCTGTACGAAATCGAAGAAAAGCTTCGTTTAGCTTATGAATTGAATATAGTCAGAATTTTACCAAAATACAACAGTAATTTATGGTCTTTTGACTATTTACCTGAAGTTATGCTTGAACTCAACCGTGTGGGAGCTGTTTCAAGAGGCTTTTTTAATGAATACAGTTACGACATTAAAGATGATAAAATTGAAATTAAAGTTTCTTTTAACAACGGTGGAGTTGAGCTTTTATACTGTGCAGGCACAAATGAAATAATTTCCAGAATTATTTTTAATGAATTTGGAATCAGATATAAGGTTGAACTTATTGAAGAGGGAGTTAATAACTTTGAATCACCGATTATTGCTGCTCAATTATCTGAAATGGAAAAGTTTGCAAGAGAGCAGCACAACCAAATAATAAGAAACGAATCTGTAAAGTCGGCCGATAACTTAACAACTGAGTCAGAAGATGACAAATTCAAAAATTTTAAGCATATTACTACTCTTGGAAAAGATGAAGTATCTTATTTAGAAGAAAACGGCATTTACACTATCGGCGGAAAGATATTTGATGTTCAAAATCCTGAATATATTATCGGTGATGCCTTTGAAATTACCGAACCTATGCCAATACGTAATATTGACGGTCCAAACAAAAATATTATTGTTTTAGGTGAGGTTTTTGGATTTGAAATTAAGGAATCTCGACGTGGGGACAAGCTTATTTTAACCTTTGCCGTTACAGATAACGATTCATCTATTTACATAAAAATGGCTCAGCCAAAAGAAAAGCTTGAACCATATCTTCAGAATATTAAAAACGGTATGACAATAGCTATCAAAGGATATTCAAAAATTGATTCTTTTGACCTTGAAGCCATTATTGTACCGTCTTCAGTCGCAAAAATTTCACAAAAATACAGAATTGACACTGCAGATAACAAACGTGTTGAATTGCATTGTCATACACAAATGTCTGCAATGGACGCTATCATTCCGCCAGATAAGCTTGTAAAACTTGCTCACGATTGGGGACACAAGGCCGTAGCAATTACCGACCACGGCAATGTTCAAGCCTTTCCGATTGCTATGGGAGCAGCCGAAAAGCTTGGTATGAAGGTAATTTACGGTATTGAAAACTATTATGTTGACGATACTGCAAGGGTACTGTTCGGCGACAATTTAGAAGAATATTTAAACACCGATTTTAATGGTGAATACTGTGTTTTCGATATTGAAACCACAGGTCTTTCTGCTTCAAACTGTAATATTACAGAAATTGGAGCAGTTCTAATAAAAAACAACGAATTAATTGACCGATTTAATACATTTTCAAACCCCGGTGAACATATTCCGGAAAATATAACTGAGCTGACGGGCATAACCGATGAAATGGTTAAAGATGCTCCGGACAACAAGACAGCAGTAGAGCAATTTCT
>JAZNAB010000096.1:0-7101 GCA_045586285.1 Candidatus Flemingiibacterium sp.
ACAACTGCCGAATTAAATCAAATTGATGCTGATATTCAAAAATACATAAGTTCAGCCGGAAGCAAATCTGCACTTAATTCTACCCTTTCGGCATACGGAATTAACGTAGATATTTTGAGAGATGTAAAAATTGATCAGGCAAAAATGACGAAGCTTCAAAACTATTTATATGGAGAAAACGGCATCGAAAGAGCTACAGGAACCGAGATTAAACAATATTATAATGAAAATTATTACCGTATAAAACTTATATTCACAAGTTCCGAGCAGGAGTTTGAAAGAGATGCCGACGGCAATGTTCTCTATGATGAAGAAAAGAAATCCTACAAAACACGTACTCTGACTACAGATGAAAAAGTAGCCAAAGCCGTTCTTGCAGACGAGCTTGAAAAAAGAGTTGCCGCAGGCGAAGATTTTGATGCTCTTATGAAAGAATACACAATGGAAATGGGTATGCTTCACTTTGAAGACGGTTACTATATCAGTGACACGTCAAGTTTTGTAGCAAGTGAAATAAAAGAAGCGGTAAAGAAACTTGAAATAGGCGAAACCGCAAATGTTGATGTAGCGTCAGGTTGGTATATAGTAAAGCGACTTGAGCTGATTGACGGTGCTTACGAAAAAGATGAATATAAAGAAGCGATGTTCGGAAACCTTGAAGATTCTGTAAATGCAGTAAAAATGCAAAATTTAATCGCCCCTTATTCCGAGGAGATTGTAATTTCCGACCAGGCAATCGCAAACTATCCGCTTGAATATCTTTATGCAAATTTCTACTATTAATTTTTAGAGCAAACTATTGATTTTAAAAACAAAATATGGTATACTAATACCGTAAAAATAAATCCAAACAAGGAGATAAAAATATGAAAAACAAATATGTTTCTTTTGGAGAAATAATGTTAAGACTTAAGTCCCCCGGATATGAGAGATTTTTCCAATCTCCAACTCTTGAGGCAACATTCGGCGGTGGAGAAGCTAACGTTGCAGTTTCTCTTGCTAACTATGGTTTTGATGCTAAGTTTGTAACTGCACTTCCCGCAAATGATATCGGCACAGCCTGCAAACGTGAGCTTCGCAAATACGGTGTTGACACTTCAGATATCAAAGATACAAACGGAAGAATGGGTATCTATTATCTTGAAACAGGAGCTTGTCAGCGTCCCTCTAAGGTTATTTACGACCGTGCTGATTCATCATTTGCAAAAATCAAGTCTGGCGACTTTGATTGGAAAGCTATTCTTGCAGATGCAAAATGGTTTCATATAACAGGCATTTCACCTGCAGTTTGTGCTGACGTTGCTGCTGAATCCATTGCAGCTCTTAAGGCTGCCAAGGAGCTTGGCGTTACAACATCTATCGACCTTAACTACAGAGCAAAGCTTTGGAAATACGGCAAACGTGCAGACGAGGTTATGCCCGAACTTACAAAATATATCGACGTTGTAATCGCAAATGAAGAAGACTGCCAGAAGGCTCTCGGAATTTCTTCTTCAAACAAGCCTGAACTTGGTGAAATTAACCTTGACTGCTACAAGGAAATTTCCGACAAGGTTCTTTCCGAATACCCCAACGTTAAGACAGTTGCTATTACTCTTCGTGAGTCAAAATCAGCAAACCGCAACCTTTGGAGCGCTTGTATCAATGACGGCAAACAGTTCTATCACAGCCGCACCTATGATATCACAGATATCGTTGACCGTGTTGGCGGAGGTGACTCTTTTGCAGGCGGACTTATATATGGTCTTTCAACAAAACCTGACATCTGTCAGGCACTTGAATTTGCTGTTGGAGCATCTTGTCTTAAGCATACAATTAACGGTGACTTTAATCTTGTCAGTGTTGATGAGGTTGAAAAGCTTATCGGCGGCGACGGCACAGGAAGAATTTCAAGATAAATTTTCAGATTATACACATATCATATATAACATTGCTAAGTACAATAAAAACAAAGCGGTGCAGCCTAACAAGCTGCACCGCTTTTAATGTTTAATTTTCGGTTTATTATTCAATCAAAAGTCAAAATTTTCCGAAAACCCAAATATCTCTGTGACAATCATTTTTATATCTTTCAGGATATATTTTGATTTTCCAGAATCGAAATATAAGCCTCAAGCAAAGCGCATACATCTCTAAGAGGGTGCCTGTTTACAATTTTATAATTTACAGCAGGAGTACCCGACATTCTAAATGTTAAGGAAATATCACTTTTACTAGCCGCTTCTGCCCATACCATAGGTTCAATTTTATCTGGAATTATAGAAATAAATCCGCCATTGTGCTCTATTTTAGGTATTCTTGCTTTTGAGGATAAGGCTCTTGCAAGAGATACATAAAGTAAAGTATCCGCCTCATTTGGAATCTCGCCAAACCTATCCATCAATTCATCTGCAAGGTCGTCAAGATCTTCCGAATTCTCAACATGAGCAATCTTTTTATATATATCCATTCGTTGAGATTCGCTCTTTATATACTTTTCAGGTAAATAAGCATCAAGATTAACGTCAATACGGCTTTCAAATTTTGGTTCTTTAACCTCGCCTTTTTCTTCAAGAACAGCATCGTTTAAAATCTTTACATAAAGGTCATAACCAATCTGATCCATTTGACCGTGTTGTTCAGCACCAAGCAAATTGCCCGCCCCTCTGATTTCAAGATCTCGCAAAGCAATTTTAAATCCCGAGCCAAACTCCGTATATTCCCTCATTGCACTTAGTCGTTTCGTTGCAATTTCGGACAGTACAAGATTTGACGGATAGGTAAAATAAGCGTATGCACGTCGGCTGGAACGTCCGACTCTTCCCCTTATCTGATGCAACTGAGAAAGACCAAGTCTGTCAGCACGGTCTATAATAAGCGTATTTGCATTAGGCACGTCAATACCTGACTCTATAATCGTTGTACTTACTAAAATATCAATTTCTCCGCTTACCATATCACGCCAAATATCAGATAATTGTTCCTTATCCATTTGACCGTGTGCAACCGCAATAACAGCATCGGGAATAATTCTGGAAAGTCTTACTGCAACGGCGTCAATGTTTTCAACATTATTGTAAAGATAAAAAACCTGACCTCCACGTCTTAACTCTTTTTTTATTGCCTCGGAAATAATCCCTTCGTCGTACTCCATTACAAAGGTTTGTACTGGGAATCTGTCACCGGGTGCTTCATCAAGTACCGACATATCACGAATACCGCTCATAGCCATATTTAAGGTTCTCGGTATAGGTGTAGCTGTTAAAGTCAAAACGTCAACATTTTCGGAAATCTGTTTTAATTTTTCCTTATGAGCTACCCCAAAACGCTGTTCTTCATCTATAATAACAAGTCCCAAATCACGAAATACTACGTCATTTGACACAAGCCGATGCGTTCCTACAATTATATCAACATCTCCTCGGCGAAGACGTCTTAATGTTTCCGCTTGTTGTTTTGGAGTGCGGAAACGACTAAGCATATCCACACATACCGGAAAACCTCTCATTCGTGATACAAGAGTTTGATAATGCTGAAATGAAAGTATAGTTGTGGGAACTAAAATCGCCACTTGTTTACCGCTCATTACTGCCTTGAATGCAGCCCTTATTGCTACCTCGGTTTTACCGAAACCAACGTCACCGCAAAGCAATCTGTCCATCGGAACGCTGCTTTCCATATCACGTTTGATTTCGTTTATTGATAAAATCTGTCCCTCTGTTTCCTCGTATTCAAATGCAGCTTCAAATTCCTTTTGAATTTCGTCATCACGGGCAAATGCAAAGCCTTTTCTTCGCTGACGCTCAGCATAAAGCTTAATCAACTCTTTTGCCATACTTTTTGCGGCAAGTTTTGCCTTAGTCTTTGCTCGAACCCATTCACTGCCGCCCATTTTTGATAACTTGACAGTACCCGTTTCGCTGTGAGCGCCAATATACTTTGAAACCATATCTAGCTGGTCGGTAGGCAGATACAACAAGTCGCTTCCAGCATACTTAATTTTTATATAATCCTTGGTAACTCCAACAACACTCAAGCGCTCAATACCCATATACATTCCGATGCCGTGACTTGCGTGAACGACAAAATCTCCGACTGTTAGGTCATTATAGGATAAAATCTTCTCTTGTGATGAACGGTTTTTTGAAGCTCTTCTTCCTCTTGACAATATGGTTTTTGAATATGTGCCTTGATTTTTATACATAGAAAGAAGCGCAAATCTCGTGCCTGTAAGCTCATAACCCATAAGGTTAATCCCCGATAAAACAAGACAAGTACCCTCAGGAAGCTTTTTAATATCATATTCAACTCCCGAACCTAAAACAGAAGTTATTCCGTTCTCCGAAAGAAGTGATGATATATTTTTTGCGGCAATATCATTTTCAGTTAAAAGAACAATACGGAATTTTCCCTCTTTATAATTTCCGATATCCTCTAAAAGCAAATCAATATTGTCAGCATAAGAAACTGTTTGCTTTGTTCTGAAAGAATAAAGCCCCGACAAAGCTCTTCCGGATTTTCCGCCGCCAAAAGTATCACAAAGCAGTGCTCCGCATTTATCAACAGAAGCTTCATAATAATCAACATTTCTAGAGTATTCGGCATATCTTGGGGATATTTCAAAATTATCAAGCAAAGTTTCAATTTCGCTCTTAATATGAAAATCCTGCGCTCGAAGTCTTTCAAGACAAGCCTTTTCTTCTTCAATGAAGAGTACGGGTGCACAAAGCTTTAAAGCCTTAGCTGCAGCAACAGCATAGTCAAGAAGTGTCGTTTTGTTTTCATAAATCAAACTAATATATTTGTCAGCAAAATTAAGCTCTGTGCCGCCCGAAATAGCCTCAATTTCACCTGCAAGTTCAGCTTTAACTCTATCTTCTGTGGCTTTTTTTAGCTGTGCAGACGCTGCTTTTTTTATTAATTCACGCATTTCTTCTGAGGCAAGTACCTCTCTTGTTGGCGTGATTTTTACTTTCTGTAAATTCTCCACGCCTCGTTGCGTAAGTATATCAAAATAGCCCATTCGGTCAATCTCATTGCCAAAAAGTTCGATTCTTACGGGCATTTCATTGGCAGGAGAAAAAATATCAACTATACAGCCCCTGAGTGCAAATTGACCAACGCCGTCAACTAACTCAACTCGTGCATATCCCGCAAGTGTAAGTCGGTTACAAAGCTCCTCAACATTCACCGGAGTGTCAACATCGAGGACAAATGAATTTTTGATAAGCGTATCAAGGGGCATTGTAAACTGCATAAGTGCATCGGGAGTACAAATTACTGCATCGTATTCACTGCCCTCTCCCGAAATCAAACCGGAATACATAGAAAGAGCACGAAGTCTGTTAAATTCAAACTCGTGAGATGCGGTAATATTATGAAAAACCATATCCCGCAAAGGATATATAAGAGGCTTTAATCCAAGCTCAGAAAGAGCATTTGAAAGCTTTAATCCGTCTTTCTCGTCAGGGGTTATAATCAATGGTACAAATCCGTTTTTAGCTCTCACAGATCTTATAATAGCAGCAAAAAACGCCGTTCTTGCCCCCTCGGCAAGACCGGTTATCATAATCGGATGAATCTTTTCGTATCCTCTGGTGCTGATATTTTTTATTATATCAGCACATTCTTTTTCCTCTACAATACTCTCAAAAATTATTTTGTATTTTTTGTCCAAATTGGTTGTGTTCATATAAAGATTCCTGTTCTGAATAATAGACTAATTAAGTAAATTCATAGCCTTCTCAATATCGCCCGAAACAATATGACAAATACAGCTTGAAACCTTATCAACAGCACTATCAAACGCCACTTGGTCATCACCTGAAATCGCGCCGAGAACCCAATCTGCAAGGTCATAATCAGGGTGAGGCTTTGCTCCAACTCCCATTCTAATGCGTACAAACTCATCAGTTGCAAGATGTGCAATTATGGAGCGAAGTCCCTTTTGACCGCCATCGCTTCCCTTTTTCCTAACCCGCACCTTTCCCGGAGCTAAGTTGATATCGTCACATATAACTATTATGTTTTCACTTGGAATTTTATAAAAATCCGCTGCAGCCTTCACCGCTTCTCCCGAAAGATTCATATAGGTCTGAGGCTTCATAAAAAGCACTCTTTTTGAAGATATCTCACCCTCGCCAACCAAAGCCTTGAATTTCAATCTGTCTACAGATACGTTGTTCTCCTTGCTTATTTTATCAAGAGTAATAAAGCCTGCATTATGACGGGTATTTTCATACTCTTTGCCCGGATTTCCAAGTCCTACAACCAGATGTGTTATACTTCCCCTTGGCGATGGAGCTGACTTTTCTATTTTTCTAAACAGGTCAAAAATGTCTGCCATAATTAAGCGGTCCTTTCAAGTTTTTAAATAAATACATTTAAGCCGGTTGTATGGTAATCCCATTATACAATCGGCTGAATTATTTTATACATAAATATATTTTATCAGATTTTTCTTTATTTAGCAAGAGCTTTAATGAAATTTTCAACTGTTTTTTACTTAAAATATGACTTAATATATTTGTTTTAAGCAAAATATTATACAAATCGCCGAAAAAAATGCTTCTAACACATTAGAATATAAATAAAAGTGAAAAATTTCAAAAAAATTTGTTAAAAGTATAGCTATTTTGAAATATTTGTGATATAATATTAGGTAGCAAAGTTGCACCTTGCAAATTTTCCCTTGTAAACTTAGCAAGATGGTTTTAAAACTGTCAATTATGAGGGTGTTTTTGCACGCAAACAGCAAAATATTTATTTTATATATGGAGGATACCACTAATGAGCAAAAAGTATTGTTATCTTTTTACCGAAGGCAACGCAACTATGCGTGAGCTTCTCGGCGGTAAGGGCGCTAACCTTGCTGAGATGACCAACATCTTCAAGGAAAAGTTCCCGGAAAGAAGCCCTGTTCCTCAGGGCTTCACAATTTCTACTGAGGCTTGTACTCAGTACTATGAAGACGGCAAGAAAATCAATGACGAAATTATGGCTGAAATCTATTCCTACATTGAAAAGATGGAAAAGGTTACAGGCAAGAAATTCGGCGACAAGGAAAATCCGCTTCTCGTTTCTGTTCGTTCCGGCGCAAGAGCTTCAATGCCCGGTATGATG